>DASUQU010000044.1:0-3662 GCA_036280495.1 Thermomicrobiales bacterium
GAGACGACCTGCTTGCCGGCACGCTCTGCGGCCTGCGGCAACGTGTCGGCCTGTATCAGACCGGGATCGGCCCAGGTCGCGAAGTCCGCAAAATCGGGCGAACCAGTGCGAAAAAAGCGATCGCCTACAACCCCGTGCTCGGCTGGCCAGGCGCCGGCCAGCAATGTCGCCAGGCTGGCGCCGGTCGTAGCCGGGAAGGGTGTAATCAGGCCGCCGTCCGCAACAGCGCCTCTGGCACGCAGATCGGCCATCGCCGGCAGCGCGCCCTCGGCCGCGAACGTCTCGACCAGATCGGGTCTCATCCCGGGCGCATTGAAGAGCAGGACCGGTCCTTCACCCGACCCGCTCGCACCCGGCGTCGCCTCCTGGGCGACCACCGCGCCGGGCAAGAGCGATGGCGGCAGCGCAAGCACCAGCGAGAGCACGAGGGCGCAAACAAAGGCGGGACGACGCAACCCGGTCATGCGGCATGCTCCCCGATCAAAGACTGCGGAATCTGTCAGGACAGTATCACGAAACGCCGCCGGAAACGGGTTATCCAACCATGAAGCATGCGCGGGGCTCGGATCACGCTAGCTCGTAGAGGGCGATCTCGCCAAACGAGACAGAAAATGGAATCTTGCCTTCGGAGGCCATTAACGCACCGAAGCCGACGTCACCCCTGTTTCCGATCTCGGGGAGGACCACGCCAACGGCCGCGGCGACGTCGACCCCATTGACGAGCAGCAGCGGTGCCCCATCCCGCACCCGGAGCTCCACGGTCTCGAGCTGCTGGAGACCTCCGGGCGTCCCGTAGGCAAAGGGTCCGATCGACGTGACGTACCGTGCGTCATCCATATCGAACTGCAGCACCTCCCACGTCTGCCGCGTGGGGTCAACGGCGAAGATCCATTGTCCCCCGGCCGGGTCGGTGCGCGTTTCGATCATCACCATCCCATCGCCGCTGGCCTCGTCGATGTGTAACAGGGCGGCGAAGTCCTGGCCGGTCAGTGGGTCATCAGCCTCGGAAAGGGGGAAGCCGGAGACGAGTCCCGGCTCTGAGATACGCAGGGAGAACGCGCTATCGCTGTAGGAGCTGGTCGAATCGCCCTTAGTCGTGGCTATGAATCGCTCGGGTCCGTCGAAGCCGTCGACGACGATAGCCCGGCTGTAGGGAGCGAGTCGCGCGATCGCCATCGTCGCATCAGGTCGGGACGAATTGACGGCGATGGCCCCCGCGAACGCCGAGCGCGCCGACTCCAGTCGTCCCGCCGACGCCTCCTGCCTGCCGAGCTCCAGATAGGCGTCATAGAGCCAGGTAGCGATCGCCGGGTCGCTCGGGGCTTTCGCGCGGGCGTCGTCGTAAAAATTCGCCGCGCAACGCCAGTCGCCCCGCGCGGCGCAGCCTGCAGCAGCAGAAAGGCTGGCGGCGAGATCGTCCCTGGCTGTCCCGAGACTGGCTGCAGGAGGTGCGTCGGCTTGGACCGATACCTCGGCATCGACTGACGCCAGGAGCGGCCGGGCCAAATCGATCGGCCGCAACTGCGTCAGTGAGCCGCCGGTCGGCACGCAGCCGACGTCGTCGGCACCGACAACCCCGTCGCGGTTCGTATCACCGACCCGGCAGTCGAGCGACGAGCCGGAGGTCGGCACGCCGATCAGCTGACCCGCGTCGTTGAGCGCGGCGCCACCGGAGTTCCCACCGGACGTCACGGCATCGGTATTGATCCACGCCGTGCCGTCGATGCCGTCCTCATAGAGGAAACCACTGACGATTCCAGCCGTGTAGGTCAGCGAGCCACTGCCGATGGCGGGAAACCCGAAGACATGGACGGCCTCGCCGAGATTGACGGCATCGGAGCTACCCAACGGCAGAACCGGCAGGTCCAGCGCCTCCGGACCGAGTGGTGTCCCTCGCTCATCGGAGTCGATGCGGAGGACGGCCAGATCGAGTTCGGCATCTTCCGCGATGACCCGTGCCATGTAGCGCGGGTCCGGTAAGTGGCGCCCATCGGAGACCGCGATCATGAGCCGCTCCGCGTCGACTTGCAGATCGGCGTTCTTTCCCTCGGCCGCGAGCTGCGTTTCCAGCTCGGACAGCTTCTCGTCAATGCCAGCAGGGGTGATGAGGTGATGGTTGGTCAGGATCAGCCCATCTGGTGAGACGACGGTCCCGCTGCCGACGGCATACCAGATCAGCTGCTCCTCGCCGTCGACGATGCCATGCACGACAATCGAAAGCTGGACGACCGCGTCGATAGCGTGCCCCAGCATCGCTGGATCCGCCTGCGCGCGAGCCGACGCCTGAGCCGGCCCGAGGAGGAGGAAGACCGCTGCCAGAGTCACAAGACAAACGTGCATGCCAGAACGTATCTGCGTTCTCCCATGAGTCTTTGGCGTCGCACCCGGAATCATCCGCACACGCCGGGTATGAAAGGAACGCCTGAGGCGGCCAACGCGTATCGCCGCCCCTATGCGCCCGTCAGCGCTGCGGCCGCACGGTTCCGGCGAGCAGGGCCGTGACGAAGCAGAGGATCGCCACCAACCCGAGTGCCACGCGCAGTCCAGCGTAATCCGAGACGAACCCGATCAGGGGCGCGCCGACGAGCAGACCGGAATATCCCGCTGTCGCCACGGCGCCGATAGCCGTCCCTGACGCCAGGCCGGGCGTGCGGCCCCCGGCGCCGATGGCAATGGGAAAGGCGACCGCCAGCCCGCCTCCAACAGCGGCGAATCCGATTACCGCGGCCGGGATCGTGCCGATCAGCAGTGCTCCGGTCATCCCGAGACCCGCCACCAGACCTCCCACACGGACCAGCCGCTCCGCACCGAAATGCAGAGTCAGCGCGTCCCCGGCAAAGCGCATCCCGGCCATCGCCAGCGCCGATGCGGCATAGCCCATCGCCGCGATGGCTGGAGTCGAACCGAGCACATTCTCCAGGTAGACGGCGCTCCAGTCGGCTACCGCGCCTTCGCCGAAGAGCACACAGAAGCTGAGGACACCGATACCGAGCAGGGCCCGCGGCGGGATCGCGAACACTGGCACACCCGCGCCGGCAGACCGGATATCGAGCAGTGGTCCGCTCGCGGCGGCGACCAGGACCAGCAGGATCAGGGCGACGGCCAGCAGATGGGGCACGGGCGCCACGCCAGCACCCGCAATCAGCCCGGCGCTGCCCGCTCCCACCAGACCACCGATGCTGAAGACACCGTGAAAGGTCGACATGATCGGCCGGCGGTAGCTTTCTTCGACGGCGACCGCCTGGACATTCATCGACACATCGAGGAGACCGAACGCGGTGCCGAAGATGAACAGGGCAAGCATCAACAGGGGCAGCGAGGGAGCCAGCGGCAGCAGCGGCAGCGATGCGCAGAGGATAGTCGCCGCCACGCGCATGACCCGCGGATTCCCCCACTCCCGGACCAGCCATCCCGTCATGGGCATCGCGATGATGGCGCCAACCGACGTGCTCAACAGCGCGACGCCGAGCTGGGCATCGTCGAGCCGCAGAGCGTTCTGAACAGCTGGAATGCGCGCCACCCAGCTCCCGAGCACGGCGCCGAGGAGGAGAAAAAATCCCGTTGTCGCCCAGCGGGCTTGACGCAGGTGATCGGGGTGATGCGCGCGGTCGCGGATGGCGATTGCTTCGATTCCAGAAATGCCCATCCGCCTCCGCTCAACC
>DASUQU010000045.1:0-2360 GCA_036280495.1 Thermomicrobiales bacterium
TGGTCCCGCGCACGTCGACGAGCGCAAGCGGAACAAAGGCGTCGACACCAAAGAAGGCGAGGTTGAGCAAGCCCATCGTCGCGATCGTCGCCGGCATTCCCGGCGCGGCGCGCAGGGTTCCTTCCGGCAGGAGCCGCCGCATCGCGGGAATCGCCAGAGCCAACCCGGCCGCCGTGAGCGCCAGGGCAATCAGTGGCTGCGCGAGGCCGATGCCGGCGAGAACCAACCCGGATCCCGCCGCCAGGACAACGGCGTTCACGACCCGCCTCCGCGCCTCAGGAGACGGCACCCCGGCGGGCATGTGGCGCAGCGATGGAAAGGCGAGCAAGCTCGCCAGTCCCGGTAGCGGAGCGAGCACGAGAAAGACCGATCGCCAGCCCAACCCCTCAGCCATGAGCCCGGCAATCCCGGGTCCGATCAGCCCTGGCACTACCCAGGCAGTCGAGGTGAGTGCCAGCATGCGCGGTTTCGCTTGCTCGGCGTAACCACGCCCGATGGCGACGTAAGCGATGGAAGAGATCGCGCCACCACCCAACCCCTGCAGTGCGCGCCCAGCGATCAGCGCTGGCATCGAGGGAGCCAGGCCACCGACGAGCAGGCCGGCCGAAAAGAGCACGATGCCCAGCCCGAACGGGAGGGCAGGGCCGCGCTCGTCAGCCAGGAGTCCGGAAATGACGATGCCGACAAGCTGGGTGAGCAGGAACGCGGAAAAGGCCCAGCCGTAGAGATTGATCCCCCCCAGATCGGCGGCGACGGCAGGCAGCACAGTCGCCACGGCGAGCGTCTCGAAGGCAACAAAGGAGACCGTGAGCAAGAGCCCGACGGTCAGCCCGACCCGGCTGGGCCCGAACGGGCTCTCGTCGGTCTCGATCAGGGTCTCTCGCTGGTCCGCGGTGACGCGCCTGGTGACGTCCAAGCCTCTCCCCGCTGCCCGTATCCGAACCTCCGGTCGTCACGCCGCGTCGTCCCGGGCAAGGTTGGACCGCAACAGGATAGCCGATCATCTCCACGGTCCGGCGTTCAACTCGGCATTCCAGAACCAGACTTCAACCTCAACCAAAGTTGAGGTCAAGAGGACAGGAGGGCACGCAAATGAGCGGTAGCTGATCGACACGCCTCATGTCTGCTGCCCGGTGCTAGACTTCCCAACACGTCGCTCGCCCTCCCCGAACCCGACTTCGCACCAACGGTGGCCTAATGCCCGATCCTGGCTGGCTTCTTTCGCAATTGAGCAATCCCCGGAACGTCTTTGACATCCTGGTGGTGGCGCTCATCATCTACTGGCTGTTGTGGGTGGCCCAGGGGACCCGCGCCACGCAGCTAATCCGCGGCATCGTCACGCTCCTCGCCGTCGTCTTCCTGGTCGGCACCACCTTCCAGCTCACCGCGCTCAACTGGGTGCTCGCCCAGACCTGGCCAGTGCTGTTGATCTCATTGCCGGTCATCTTCCAGCCAGAAATCCGGCGTGCCCTCGAGCAGCTCGGGCAGACCCGCTCCTGGCTGCCCCAACTCCTCCCCCGCCCGGACGAGATGGCCGGGCGCACCGTCGATGAGCTGGTGAAAGCGTCGACGCAACTGGCGCGGCACCGGTACGGGGCGTTGATCGTGTTGGAGCGGGAGACCGGCCTGCAGAATTATGTCGAGCGTGGCGTTCCGATTGACGGGCTGCTGACTCGGCAGCTCCTAATCAATCTCTTCTACCCCAACTCTCCGCTGCACGATGGCGCCGCGGTCGTGCGTGATGGGCGCATCGTTGCCGCCAGCGTCGTCTTGCCACTTTCCGACAACACCGCCGCAACCTCCCAATTGGGGACACGCCACCGCGCCGCACTCGGCATCACTGAGCAGTCGGACGCGATCGCTGTTGTCGTCTCCGAGGAGACCGGACAAGTCTCGATTGCGGAGAACGGGCAGCTCATCCGCAATCTCGACGCCGAGCGACTTGATGACGAGCTGCGCGCCATGCTGAAGCTGGAAGACCCGGAGCGCGAGCGGGGTCGCATCCTGCAAGGGGTGGGAGAACGGCTCCGCATGCCGGTGCGAGGAGCAAGTTCCCCCAACGGCTCGACCGCCGTCACCAGGTCCACTAATCCGGGCGCGGGGGCGGACGCGAAACCGTCGCGAAGCTCGTAGTCCAGCATGCACGTGCTGCCACCGGGCCGCGGCCTGATGGGACTCTCAGGCGACGCCGTCTTTCGCGCCGCCGCTTCGCTCGCGCTAGCCTTCCTCCTCTGGGCGTGGGTGACAACCCAGCGTGACCCTCCGGAGACGCGAGTCTTCGCCGATCTGACGTTGCAGGCGCCGGCCCTGCCAGAACCCCTGCAAATCGCGGGAGAGCTACCACCGGTCACGATCGAGGT
>DASUQU010000046.1:0-3524 GCA_036280495.1 Thermomicrobiales bacterium
CGAGGCCGCCGAGCACCACCATCGAGAGGATCAGCACCGAGATCGAGAAGGTGAACGAGTCGGGCGACACCTGGGTGATCAGATGGGCGTTGACCGCGCCGGCCGAGCCCGCGAAGAAGGCGCCGGCCGCGAACGCCAGGAGCTTGACCACGGTGGTGTTGATGCCCATGGCCGCCGCCGCCACCTCATCTTCCCGGACCGCCACCCAGGCCCGGCCGATGCGCGAGTCGTTCATGCGGTAGATGGTCGCCAGCGTCAGCACGATCAGCGCCAGCTCCACGTAGAAGTAGATCGCGTTGCCGCTCACCGCGATGCTCCCGAGCGAGAAGCCGTCGCCGATGGACCAGTCACCGACGACCGGGTCCGGGATCGAGGAGATGCCGTTGGGACCGCGGGTGATCGGGTCGGCGTTGTTCAGGGTGATCCGGACGATCTCGCCGAACCCGAGGGTGACGATGGCCAGGTAGTCGCCCCGCAGCCGCAGCGTCGGCGCGCCGAGGAGGACCCCGAAGAGCGCCACCACCAGGAAGGCGACGATCATTGCCGGCCAGAAGGTTTGCAGCAGCGGTGGCACCACGCCGGCGCGCACAAAGACTGAGCTCGGCGAGGTGAGAAACCCGACTGTGTAGGCGCCGATGGCGAAGAATGCCGCATAGCCGAGATCGAGTAGACCCGCGTAGCCGACGACGATGTTCAGACCCATGGCAAGGAGACAATAGATGCCGATCGGGATGACTGCGCCGAGCAGGCCCCAGCCAAATCGTTGATCGAGGATCGGAAAGAGGATCAGGAAGACGAGGATCCCGGCGAAGATCGCCACATCACGCAGAGAGCGTGGACTTTCGCCGACGGCGGGAGCATAGAGTTCGTCGCTGCTCCGGGTGCGCGCGAGATCGGCCACAGCAGCCCCTAAGCCTTTTCCGGAACGGCTTCGCCAAGGAGACCGGTCGGCTTGAAGACCATCACCAGGACGAGCACACCGAAGATCATCAGCGGCGTCCACTGAGCGCCCCACCAGGGGACGAACGTCTGCAGGAAGCCGTCACTGAGCGACCAGACGAGACCGATGATCAAGCCGCCAAGGACAGCGCCGTTGAGGTTGCCGATGCCCCCGAGCACCGCCGCGGTGAAGGCGAACAACCCATAGCGGAAGCCCATCTGGAAGCGGGCGCTGTTGATGTAGTAAGCGGTGATGAACCCGGCGGCGCCCGCCAGGATGCCGCCGATGAGAAACGCGGTGGCGATCGTGCGGTTGACATCGATCCCCATCAAGGCCGCCGCGCCGCGGTCCTGTGCGACCGCGCGCATCGCCTTGCCGGTGCGGGTGCGATAGACGAGCCAGGAGAGTGCCGCCAGGAGCGGCACCGTGAGGAGGATCACGGCGAGATCGAGCGCGCGAAACCGGATCCGGGTCTCGAGACCGAGCCAATCCGTGAGAACGTTGATCGAGCGGTAATTGGTTGGGATGAGCGCCGGCGGCAGGACGGTCGCCGCGCCTTTCCAATAGATGCCGATGCCTTGCAGGATGAAGCTGACGCCGATGGCGGCAATGAGCGGAGCCAGCCGCGGCGCGTTGCGCAACCGGCGATAGATGACCCGGTCGATACTCCAGTTGAGCGCGCCGCTGAAGAACATCGCCGCAATCAGTGCGACGAGTGAGATGAGTGCGATCTGGGCCCAACTGGCGCCGGAGGTCAGGCCGAAGGTGCCAACGATGGTGAGGGACAGGAAGGCCCCCATCATGAAGACCTCGCCATGGGCGAAGTTGATCAACTCGACGATGCCGTAGACCAGCGTGTAGCCCAGCGCGATGAGCGCGATGATCGCCCCATTCGTGATCCCGAGAATCAGGTACTGGGTCAGGGTAGTCCAGTTGATGTCCATACCGGCCTCAGCGTCGCATCACGTGTGATCTGGCTCGCATCAGGGCAGGTGTCTGGTAGGGCGAGCGGGTCCGGGATTTCACCCGAACCCGCTCGTCTCTCATCTTGGCGAGTCTTGCTAAGAGCCAATCGCCTCGACGAAGGCAAAGTCGAGCTTTCCTTCATCATTCGGCTTGATCTCATTCAGGGACATGGTGAGCGCATCGGTGTCGCCCTCGTCGGTGAATGACCATGTTCCGCCGAGGAGGCTGCGGAAGTCCTTGGTGGCCATCATGGCATCCAGGATCTTGCCCCGGTCCTTCTCCTGGACCTGGTCGATGGCCTGGATGACTACGGCCACGACTTCGTACGCGTAGACCGCATAGGAGTCCGGTGAGTGGCCAAGGATCTCGGTCATGCGGGTGGCGTAATCGGCGCCAGGTCCCTTGAGCTCGGCCGGCGGGAAGCCCGCGAACGTCACGAACGACCCCTGGGCGGCATCCCCGGCGCCGTCCAGGAAGGCCGTCGTGATCAGGCCGTCCGGGAGGAGACAGGTCACCTGGTCGACCGGCATCAGCGAGCGCAGGTCGAGTACGACCTTCGGCGTGTTGTTCTCGACAGTCGCGCCGAGATAGACGATGTCCGGGCCCATATCAGCGATCTTCGTCATCAGCGCCTGATAGTCGGGGGCGTTCTTGTCCCATCCCTCGGCGCCGAGAACCTCGCCGCCGAGCTCCCGGAAGGCGTTGTTGAAGACCTGGGCCACCCCGTGTCCGTAGAGGCTCTGATCGTCGAGGACGTATGCTTTGCGCGCGCCTTTCGACTCATAGGCCCAATTCGCGCCAGCCACACCCTGGACGTCGTCCGCGGGGACGGTGCGCATGTAGTTGCGCTTGCCACTCGGGTAATAAACATCGGGCTCGCCTTCTTCGGTGGCGCCCTCGATTGCCTTGGTGAGACCGGGATAGGTGTTGGCGAAGGAGATCTGGGCCATTCCGGCCTCATTCATGATCGGGATGGAGATCTTGGCCGCACCCGAGTTATACGTGCCTAGGTAGACCATGGCGTCGGGATCGGCGAGTGCCTTGTTCGCGTTCGCTGACTCGGCGCCGGCATCCCATCCGCCGTTGTTGGCCGCAATACCGTCGTCGAGAGATACGTACTCGAGGGCAAATCCACCGGCCGCGTTTCCGTAGTCAGACAGAGCGAGTTTGGTCGCCTCGACGGCGTCTGAGCCAATCGCCTCCATGACCCCCGTGAACGGCCATGAAGAATAGAGCTTGATCGTTCCCTTGTCGGTGGTAGTGATGTGCGGGATATCGGGGTTGCCGATGTCAGTCGCCTTCTCTCCCTGTGCAGAGACCAGGCCGGCGCGGGAGAGGGCCGAAAAGACGGCGGAACCGGCGATGCCGAGGGCGAAGGCACGTACCGCGAACGTGCGGCGATCGATCCGGCCACGCTGTAATTGATCGACGAGGTGCTCCAACCGCTTATCCATGCGAAGGTCCTCCAAGCTCAACACCGGCTTCAGCGCCGGTCGTCACGTGTCTCCCCGCCGGAACGGGTCGTACGTGTCACCGCATATCTGGGCAAGCATGCATTCAGCACACACTTGGCCCGGTCCCCACCTGGGACCTGATTTCAGACGTGGCCGGAGCATAT
>DASUQU010000047.1:0-2392 GCA_036280495.1 Thermomicrobiales bacterium
GCCTATGTGGCATGACCTATGCGTACCGGATTTACGGGCAACTGGGAACCAAATACGAATTGGTGACGTTGCTCTACCACGAGGAGTCCAGGTTTCCCCTTCCCTCCCCTGGCCCTCGTCCCCAACGAGACCCCGGCTGCCATCCCGGCCGGGGTCTCACCTTGTCTCCGCGGCATCTGGTTCGTGGGCGCAGACGCGGCTGGACCGAGGCTGCTACGGTTCACGGGTAGAGTCGAAATACCCCGAGCGAGACGAGGCGAGCAGGTGCAGCGCTGGTACGTCACCTTCCATGGTGGGAAATCTTCCCGACAGGATCCTCATGACAAAGGAGGCTCCCGGGCGTGGAACAACATCCACGTCTACGGGCTCGATGGAACGCCGAAGGGGAAGGCGCTGGATACGCATACCCTGCCGGACGATCTCGACCTGCGTGAGTTGAGGGGGTTTGCCTTCGGGCCAGACGGGGACCTCTACGTCGCCAACGCCTACAAGGACGCCTCGCAGGTGCTGCGCTTTGCCGGGAAAGCCGGAGTCGACGGCAAACATCCCTTCCGCGAGGTCTACGCCGAGCGGCACGAGGCCAATCCGGGTCTGGCTCATCCCTTTGCGGTAGCCTTTGGGCCGGACTCGCATCTCTACGTTCCCAGTCAAGACTCGAATATCGTCGGTCGGTACTACGGTCCCCATGAGATCGAGGGGAAACCGGGGACGCCGATGCCACATCCGGTGGCGCTCCAGGACGCGGATACGAAACATCTCCTCCCCGGCACGTTCATCCCATCGCACAAGCACGCGCACGGCGGACTGCACGCGGTGCGGGGCGCCATCTTCGGACCGGATGGGGATCTCTACGTTGCGGATCGCGATGCGGATAGTGTCAAGCGCTACGACGGTGATAGCGGCGAGTTCCGGCGAGAATTCCGCCACCCACGTCTGAGCACGCCAGTCCATCTCGCGTTCCGCGCGGACGATGGCGCGCTCCTGGTGGGTAGCCGTGATGGAAATGCCATCGTTTCCATCGACCCCAAAACTGGGGCAATAGCGACGCTGATCGAGCCCGGTGCTGGCGGGCTGCGAGCGCCGGCCGGGATGGCCTTCGATCTCGACGGCAGGCTCTACGTCAGCAGTCGCGAAACCAGGCAGATCCTGCGCTTCGACGCCAGTACCGGAACCCCGGACTCAACACCGTTCATCGACGATCTCGACGATTTTCCAGAGTTCATTGCGCTGGTCGAGGGGTGATAGGGTGAGAGGGCTATCGGCTATTGGCTATTGGCTATTGGCTTACTCTCGTCCTTGCCGTCTAGCCGTCTCGGCTCACATCCCACCCAGAATCTCCAGAACCTGATCCTCGTGGCGTGCATCATCCTCGGTGCGCAGCGGATTGACCATCAGCACGTCGAAGCCGAGGTCAAGGCGATGGCGGAGCTGGGCGGCGATCTCGTCCGGGGTGCCACTGACGACGAGGTCGTCGATCAGCTCCGGGCTCACCCCACCGTCGGGGAGCAGCGGATAGCCGGCGTCGGCGAACATGCGCGCGTAGAACGGGGCGGCGGCGTAGTAGCGGAGCTGCTCCCCGGCTTTGCGGTGGACCTCGTCCCGATCCGTGGTAACCATCACCGGTACGTGAACCATCAGCCGCGGCCGGTCCCGGCCGGCGCTGTCGGCTCCTTCCTGCAGGGCGGGCATCGCGACCTGCTGGATGTAGGCCGTGGGGCAATTCCAGCTCATTGCGCCGTCAGCGAGGCGCCCCGCGGTCCGAAAGGCGGGCGCGCGCAGCGCGGCTATGGGTACGGGAGTGCCGGGAGCATGCGGGAAGCTGGCGTCCGCCCGATAGAACTCACCCTCGAAATGGACGGACCCGGTCTTCAACGCGGGCTGCACGATGCGGAGATATTCGATGAGGCGGCGGAGGGGACGATCGAAGTCGATGTGGTAGACGTCGACCATCGTCCGCGCATGGGCGCTGCCGATGCCGAGGTCGAAGCGGCCGGGCGCGAGCCCCTCCAGTGCGAGAGCCTGGGTCACGAAGGCCAGCGGGTGCCGTGTGAAGGCCGGGACGATCGTGGTGCCGAGGGTGATCCGCTCCGTCTTCATGGCGGCCGCCGCGAGCAACGTGAGCGTGTCGAGTGCGGTAGCAGGCATCACGAACCAGGCGTTGCTGACATTCGCCCGCTCGGCGCGAACGCAGAGATCGACGACTGCTTCCGCAGAGCGCGGAAAGATGGCAATGCCGACCCGATCTCGATTGCTCGTCATGTCGCTGCGACTCCCTGTTGGCTGTTGGCTGTTAGCTATCGGCTGTCGGCTGTTGGCCTATTCTTGTCCTTGCTGTCTGGCCGTCTTGCCGTCTAGCCGTCTCTAGTCCGCGGCCGCCGATTTCAACGGGATG
>DASUQU010000048.1:0-19025 GCA_036280495.1 Thermomicrobiales bacterium
TGGGCGGGGTCGCCACCTTCGAGCACGCGGCCGAGCTGATCGCCTCACTCGACAGGGAGCAAGACGTCAACATGCCAGTCAGTGGCCCGCTGGTTCTGGTCGATATCGCGGACAACCCGTGGAGTGGAGGACCGGGGGATAGCGTCGAGTTGCTTCGCTTCCTCTTCGCGCGGAGAGTCAAGGGCGCTGCCGTTGCTCTCGTGCGCGACCCGGAGGTGGTGCGAGAGGCGATTGCGGCGGGACCGGGCGGGAAGATCACGGTCGATCTTGGCGGTAAGACCGACCGCCTCCATGGAGACCCGCTGCCCGTGCGTGCCCACGTCAAGTTGCTCAGCGACGGTCGTTACACGAACGACGGTCCGATGATGACGGGCCTTACTGTCGATCTCGGCCCAACCGCGTTGCTGCTCTGCGAACCAGCGGCTGATCCTTCCGCGCCAGCGGTCGAGGTCCTGGTCACGACCCGGGCAGAGACTCCCGTCGATCTCAATGTGTTCCGCTGCCATGGCATCGAACCAACGCGCCACCGCGTGCTGGGACTGAAAGGGAAGGGGCATTTCCGGGCCGCCTTCGAGCCGATTGCGAGGCGCGTCGTGCTTGTCGAAGGACCCGGGACAACGGGCGCCGATCTCTCGCGACTCACCTTTCGCAAGGTGCGGCGTCCGATCTGGCCGCTCGATCCCGTCGAGGTGATCGGCTTCGCCGCGGAAGGAGATTAGACGCGGCAGATAACGAGGGCGGCCAAACGGCCGCCCTCGTTGGTCATTCCCGCTCTTGCGAGTCTGCTAGACGCGCTCCTCGCCGCCGACCTCGCGGAATTCGGCGTCGACCGTCTCCTCGTCTTCGGCGCCGGCACTGCCATCCGGGCTCGCACCGTTGTCGGTCATGTCAGCGCCCGCCGCGCCGGCCTGCTCGTACATGGACGTCCCGACCTGGGTCAGCGACTGCACCATGTCTTCATACGCTGGTCGCAGCCGGTCGGCATTCTGCGGGTCGTTCTCAAGGATCTCCTTGACAGCCTGGACCTTGGTATCCAACGTCATCTTCAGCTCGGACGGGATACGGTCCCCATAATCCCGCAGCGTGTTCTCGGCCTGGAGGACCATCGCCTCGGCGTCGTTGCGCAGGGAGATCGCCTCGCGTCGCTGGCGGTCCGCCTCAGCGTTCGCCTCGGCCTCCTGGACCATCCGCTGCACTTCGGCCTCGGAGAGACCGGACGAGCCGGTAATCGTGATTTTTTGCTCCTTGCCCGTCGCCTGGTCCTTGGCAGTGACGTTGAGGATGCCGTTGGCGTCGATATCGAACGTCACGTCGATCTTCGGCGTGCCGCGCGGCGCCGGCGGCAGACCATCCAGAATAAACTTGCCGAGGCTCTTGTTGTCGGTAGCCATCGGCCGCTCGCCTTGCAACACGTTGATCTCAACTTGCGGCTGGCTGTCCGAGGCCGTGGTGAAGGTCTGGCTCTTCCTGGTCGGAATCGTGGTGTTGCGCTCGATGAGCGGGGTGGCCACGCCGCCCAGGGTCTCGATGGAGAGGGTCAGCGGCGTGACATCGAGAAGCAGGATGTCCTTGACGTCACCGCCGAGGACCCCGCCCTGGATGGCGGCGCCGAGCGCCACGACCTCATCCGGATTGATGCCCCGGTTTGGCTCCTTACCGAAGAAGCTCTGGACCTTGCGCTGCACCGCGGGCATGCGGGTCTGGCCGCCGACGAGGATAACCTCGTCGATGTCCCCCTTGCTCTGCCCGGCATCCTTCAGCGCGGCGTCCATCGGTGGCACCGTCCGCTCGATGAGCGGCTGCGTCAGCTGCTCGAGCTTGGCGCGGGTCAGCGTGATGTTGAGGTGCTTCGGTCCACTGGCGTCCGCGGTGATGAACGGCAGGTTGACATCCGTCTGCTCGACCGACGAGAGCTCGATCTTTGCCTTCTCAGCCGCTTCCTTTAGCCGCTGCAGCGCCATGCGGTCCCGGCGCAGGTCAATCCCTTCCTGCTTCTTGAACTCGTCGGCCAGGAAGTCGATGACCGCTTGGTCGAAGTCATCACCACCGAGGTGGGTGTCGCCATTGGTGGCCTGGACCTGGAAAACCCCCTCCGACAGATTCAGGATCGAGATGTCGTACGTACCGCCGCCCAAGTCATAAACCGAGATCTGCTCGTCACCTTTGTTGTCCAGACCGTAGGCGAGGGCCGAAGCGGTCGGCTCATTGATGATGCGCTGCACATCCAGGCCGGCGATGCGACCGGCGTCCTTTGTGGCGTCACGCTGAGCGTTGTCGAAGTAGGCGGGGACTGTGACAACAGCCTGGGTGACCTTCTCGCCAAGATAAGCTTCGGCGTCGGTTTTCAGCTTCTGCAGGATCATTGCCGAAATTTCCTGCGGGCTGTACCAGCGGTCGCCCATCTTGACTTCGACGTCGCCGTTCTTGGCGGCCCGGATCTGGTAGGGCACGAGCCCCTTGTCGCGCTGAACGGCGGGGTCGTCGAACTTGCGACCCATGAAGCGCTTGACCGAGAAAATCGTGTTCTCCGGGTTCGTGACTGCCTGCCGCCGCGCGAAGCGACCGACGAGGCGCTCTCCACTCGGAGTGACAGCGACGACCGACGGTGTCAGCCGCTCGCCCTCCGCGTTCGGGATGACTGTCGGCTCACCACCTTCAATCGTGGCCATCACCGAGTTGGTCGTTCCGAGGTCAATACCGATTGTTCGTGCCATGTTCGTTCTCTCCTTTTATCCCAATTTTCCGTATCTGCAGGCGTCGCCCCTATTAGCCGTCTTGCTGTCTTGCCGTTTTGCCGTCTTCACCTGGTCCCACCTTGACCATCGCCGGTCGCAAGATGCCATCGCCCAGCCGGTAGCCGGGCGCGTATACAGCGACAACGGTATCTCCACCTGCTGGGTCGGCCTCGACCGCCTCGTGTACCGACGGGTCGAATGCCTGCCCTAGCGACTCGATCGGTGTCACACCATGTTTCTTCAACGCCGTCAAGAACTTCTGCTCCACCCAGCGCATCCCTTCCGCCAGCTTTGATTCCTGCTGGTCGGGCGGCAGAGAGCTCAGCCCACGTTGCAGGTCGTCGAGGACCGGAACGAACTCCCGCAGGAGTTGCTCGTTCGCGGCCAGGCGCTGCTGAGCGCGTTCCTGCTCGACGCGCCGTCGGTAGTTTGCGAAATCTGCCGCCGTTCGCTGCAGCTGGTCAAGGTATCGATCGCGTTCGGCCACCACCGCATCGAGGTCGATACCTGATGCGCTCGCGTTCCCGTCGACTTCTTCGTCCAGAGTTGCATCTGATGCGACCGGCGGATTCTGCGTATCTGTCACGTATTCACTCCCTCGTCAGTGAGGATGATGGGTTGATGCGTCACGATCACCCCCGTAATTCGGCCATAAGGTCGCTCATCAGCCTCGCCATATAGCGCACCGACGAGATCGAACGGTCGTAGGCCATCCGTGTCGGGCCGACGACACCGAGCACGCCGACGACCTCGCCGTCGACCCCATAGGTCGAAACGACGACGCCGAGACGCCGCAACTCGTCGGCGGGATTTTCGTGCCCGATGAAGACCTGGACACCAGGGCCTTCTTCCAGCCGTGGCAACATCGCGCGCAGAAACGTTCCACCCCCAAGGAGGGCGAGGAGCTCCTGCGCCCCGGCCGCGTCACTGAACTCTGGCTGGCTGAGCACGTGCTCGAGCCCCGAATGCCGCACGGGTGCGCCGCTCGTCATCATGCCGCGCAACGCCGTAGCGATCTGGTCCAGAGCCGCCCGCGCCAGTCCACTTGCACCGGAAGCTCGGGCGGAAACCTCGTCCGCGGTGAACCCACGCAAAGACGAGGCCAAAGTGTGGGCTAGCGGCGAGAGCGTCTCCTGGTCCGCATCCTCCGGCCAATGGGCCATCACCTGATGCACCGCGCCGTCGGTCGTCACCAGGATGACGAGACCCAGCCGTGGTTGCAGCGAGACCAGCTCGATATGCCGCAGCCGCGGGGACTGCGGGATCGGCGCGGAGACGAGCGAAACATTCCCTGCCGCTTGTGCCAGCGTTGCCGCCGCGAGCTCGATCCATTGCTCCAATTGAAGCTCGACCTGGCGGAACTGATGGAGGATGGTCAACTGCTCGCTGGAGGGGAGTTCGCAGTCGCCCATCAGGTGCGCGACAAAGTAGCGGTACCCCTGATCGGTCGGGATCCGGCCGCCAGACGTGTGGAGATGCTCCAAAAACCCGAGTTCTTCCAGCGCGGCCATCTCGTTGCGGATCGTGGCCGATGAGACACCGAGGCGAGCATTTTCAACCAGCGTCTTGGAGCCAACTGGACGCCCAGTAGCCACGTACTCGCGCACGACGAGCTGAAGGATCATCCGCTGCCGCTCGGATACGGATGCCTCGTCCCTGGCGGATCTTGGGCTGGAAGATCGAATCGTCCCGTCGTCCACACTGTGCTCCCGGACGAAAGTTTAGCACTCTCGACCGGAGAGTGCTAGCACGGACGTACTGGCGGGGCTCGTGAAGTACGGGTCGTAGCGCCTGCGGCCGCAGCCGCAGGCGGATACCGGTTTGAAAGGTGACGCCCCGCTAGCTTCCTGGGGACTGGAGTTCGTCTCGCATGGCGGCACTAATCACGATGTCTTGGCCGATCGGCAGCGTCCGGTTCTCCGCAATGAACGGGAAATCTGGCAGGGCGAGGTCACGGGGGACACAGAAGCAGCCGTCGCGTCCCGGCAGGTAGCCGAAAACGGTTTCTTCGCCTTCATGCCAGACGATGGCGTCCTCCGTGCCTACGGTATCGCGTGATGCAGCAGCGCTCGCCGGGGCGGGGCAGTACTCCTGCCAGAATTGGCCAATCCATTCGTCAAAGTCATGCACGGCGCGAAGCGCTGCCAGTGCCTCGGCATAGCGGCGCGCGAGAACGATGGCGGGTGGCATGGATGTCAACCCCTTGTACTTCGCGACTTTGTGGTTAGGAGACGGCGACGTTCGGTCCCCGCAGCCACGTGGTGCAGTTTGGGCACCGGTTGGCGTCCGGAGCAATCACACTCAGGCATTCCGGACAAATGGCCGGCTCCGCTGCGACAGCCGGTGGCGCGACCCTGGCCATGAGCACATTCACCGGCTTGATGATGAGGAAAAAGATGATGAGAGCAATGATCAGAAAGGTGATGACGGAGTTGAGAAATGCACCGTAGTGGATTTCGCTGTTGTTGATCGTAAACGACAACGACGAAAAGTCCGGCTGCCCGCCGATGGCCGCGATGAGCGGCGTGACGATGTTCTCAACGAACGAGGTCACAATGGCGACGAATGCGGCGCCGATAACGACCGCGATTGCCAGGTCCAGGACATTGCCCCGGAGGATGAACGTCTTGAACTCATCGACCAGACTCCCCATGTCGAACCCCTTCCCAGAGCTCGCTGGCCTCACGTCCGGCAAACGCTGTCGGAACCCTCACATCCTGCCATGAGCGAGCGCTGAGGGGAACCCCCAAACGAGGTGCTGGGGTGATGGGTGACGGGTGATTGGTGAAAGGTTATCGGGCGAAAGGTGAACGCTGCGGCTGACCCGCCCGGAACCGATCAGAGCGGAGCATCGATTTCAGGTCACGAGTCACTGCTCGTAATCTCTGACACCCGTCACCCATCACCCGTCATCAGTACGATGGATGATGCGCTCGGGGAGGGCGAGCAGTCCGCGCAGGGCCTCGGTCACCCGGCGGACAGGGCTCTGGGGGTGAGCGGTCTCGGCGTAGTCCTTCGCGGCGGGCGCCGGGCCGATGTCCTGACCTTGCTCCCGCTCGATGGCGTGGCGGTGGCGCATCACCCAGAGGTAAATATCGGCCTCCGTGTGCTCGGGAAACCGGTCACTCAGCCCCCGCTTGCGGGCGACTTCGACAATCGGGCAGTAGATGTACTCATACCAATCCGCAACCGCCTCTTGATCGGACACGGGTTCATGGCGAATTGCGGCCAGCCAGTCGCGGTGCCCCTGGATGTGGGTCCAAATTTCGTCATAGCGGCCAAGCGCCGAGGGCCGGATATCGTGGTCTGGATGGAGGCGATCGAGGTTGGTGCGGCGTAGAAACTCCGCGTACTCCGCCTGTAACAAAAGCTCGTTCGCGGACATATTCGCGTGGAACGGAGCCCGGATGTGGCCTTCGATCACCTCCGCGTCGATGAACTCTTGACCACGTTCACGGGCGACGCTGACCCGGTGATTTCCGTCCTTGACGAAGTAGACATCACCGACTTTATAGAGCTGGATCGGCGGCAGATGAATGTCCTGATAGTAGGCGCGGTCGACGTTTTGCCAGCGGCCGGCGGTGAACCGCTGACGAGGGAAAAACTCGCGGTTGAAATCCTGAAAGCGGTCCATGCTGCCGATGATCTGTGAGAGTCGGACCGTCTGTACGCCTCGGTAGCTTTCGCCCTCAGGCGACACCCGTTGGCGCACCTCGTGATAGGGAATCAGGTCGCGAGAACGTCGGGCGAAGATTGCGCGCAGATCAGCCAGGAAGCCGTGTTGCCGAGCCCGCTCGAAGTCGTGGCGAACTTCGTCCTCGAATGGTCGACTCATGGCGAGGCGGCGGCCGCTTCGCGCGATGATGCGTGCCCCGGTTGCAGCTCCAGAACGCGATAGGGGAAGACATTAATCACGTCGGTATCCGCGAACCGCTGCTGGAAGGCCTGGGAGCGGTCATAGAGGTGCACGTGTCCATGAATGTGGTAAGGAGGGCGCCACTTCTCCAGAAAACCACGCAGGGTCTCGAACCCACGGTGCGCTGGATCCGGCCGGTCGTTGACATCGCGCGGCGGGGCGTGGGTGACGAGCAGATCGAGAGCGCGGCCGTGCCGTAGTCGATTCAGGTGAAGGCGAGGCGCCATCTTGGCGGTCATGAGCCCGATTTCCCACTCGGAATACTGCGCCGGTTCGTCCTCGCAATAGCGTGGACTGCCGGGAATCCCGGCAAGAATGAGACCCGTCGTCGGATCCTGGATCACCTTCCCGCTAAGGTCGATTGCGCCGCACGGTTTGCAGCTCTCATTGCCCGAGCAGCGACGGGTCAGCTCTTCGGCGTGGTTCCCGAGCACGTAATAGACTGGCCGGTTCAGCGCATCGGCAATGAATTCGAGGTAGCTGGCCGGCAAGTCGCCGCAGCTTACGACGAGCGCAACATGTCCCAGCCGCTCTCGCAGCGTTGCGCTGTGGATGCGGGGATCAGCTTCGTCGGTGACAGCAAGGATCGGAATCGACATCGATACCGTCGGGGCGGCCGCAGGACCGGGCGAGCCTTCGTTGATTACGCGTCACACTGGACATGGCCAGCGCGGCGACGCGCGGCACCACTCATGGTACCCGAAGAGATCGATCGCTTCAGAACATGCAGGGGTTAGCGACGGGAATCCGCTGCCAGAATGAGGTCGCGCAGTTCGGCGGGTGAGAGTCCGGCGACCTGCTGGCCGATCAAGTTCTCGATCTCCCGGGGTCCATTGAGTCCCCGCTCCCGCGCCCATGGCCAGAATGCGCTCCAGGAGTAATCGATCAGTTCTTGATCGGCGCTCGCGGCCCCCTCATCGCCGGCGGGCATTTCGCCGGGAGTCTCGCTCTTGGTCTGGCGAGGATTTTCGGATCGCACATCTCGCCTCGGCAGCGCCACTGGTCGTGCGGCGGGCGCCGCCTGGCGACCGTGCTTCGCTGGAGCACTTTCCGGTGCCTGGTCTTCCGGACGTTGGAAGTCCCCGAACTGGGCTCCATACCCTAGTGCGTTCAATGCGCGGCCGATGGCTTTGGTCTCGGCCTTTTCAATGAAGTCGGGAAAATCACTCGCGGTCTCGCTGCCGTAGCCGGTCGCCTTGCCGCCGCGAGGCACCGTCACGGTGGCCTTGAAAATCGCTAGCTGCGGGTCGTGCTGGACCAGCTCGGTCACGATCTCGGCGTCGGGGTGCTCCTTGCGCAGCCACAGCAGGCGCCACTTGACATCCAAGTAGTCGGCACCACCGTCTCGTCCCCGCCCGTGCAGCTGCCGGAGATACGGGGTCGGATCAAACCCGGTTCCCTCCCGTGCCGAGCCATCGTCCGCAAGCGATGTTCGCCCAGGCGAGGGAAATCCGGTGTCAGTGTGGTGAGGCGTGTCAGCAGACGCCGGTTTACGTTCAAGTTCCGGTCCGGGACCAAAGCCGGGAATCCGCTCACTGCCTTCGCTGGTCATCGTCCACTCCCGGAGTATTGATCTCAGTCTCTGCGCGGGAGATATTGGTCCAGAACCTAGTATACGAAGCGAACGCATGTTCGCAAGATGTGACATCGGGTCATCATTCGAACCGAGTGCGGTGAGGGCGTACTGCGGCAAGGCCGTTGACGCAGCGGGTCTCATCCCGAGGCAACGCCTGCCTGGGCGATGCTTTGAGCGACGAAGTAGGATCGGTAGCTCGATTCGCCGCGCGGGAGACTCTGATGGTGGATGAGCCGATTGTCGCCGAGCGAAAGGGCGGTGGGGACTCTACGTCTCCTCGGCCCGCGGCCGAGATGGACGATGTCCTCGACATGGTCTGGCCGGAGACTGGCTTGCAAACCGGGTGTCGCGTCTCCTTGAGACCGAAAGATACGCTCGGCGAGGACGACGTGGTTGAGCTCGAGATCGACTTCGTCACGCTGTCGCTCTCGCCATTGGAGTTCATCCAGCTCGCGTCCTTCTTGCGCATGAGCATCGACGGGTTGCTGGATCGCCATCCGGGGTTGCAAAGGGCAGTGGTCAACGCCTTTGACATCCCGGACTGAGCTGCTGTCGAGGATTTGGTCCTTGATTGGCGTCGCGCCTGAGCGAGCTATGGTGTCGCCATCATGACCTCTGTAGCCTTGATGATCGCAATTGCCTCAGATCCAACCTCGAGCCCAAGTCGCTCAACGAAGTCGACGGTAATAGCCGCAATGATCTCATTGCCATTACCAAGATCGATGGTGGCCTGCGCCATCACGGTCCCCATGGATATGGCCGTGATGGTTCACCGAAGCTGGTTGCGCGCGCTGAGCTGAATGATGAGCCATTCCTGACGTAATCGCGTCTGAGAAGCTGCAGGCCCCCACGCGAAACGCCCCGCGTGTTTGCTTGACCGTGTCTCGGATCGGCCATATCCTGACAGAGGGAATACTCAGACATTGAATAATCAGTAGCTGAGTAACAATCTGATCGGAGGGGAGATGGTAGGTTCGCGGCACTGGCTTATGCGGCACCGATTCAGGCGCTTCTGGTTTTGGCTCTCGTGCCTGGCTTACTTCGCCTTCGCGTGGGTCCCGTTGACGAGCCTGCCTGCCGCCGCGCAGCACTCCCTTTGGGAGTGCCCATCCTCCATCACGCGAAGCGAAGAATCGGAAGCTACGCCGCTTTCGGTGTCGACGCCGGTTGCGGAATTCCCAGGCGAAGGGGGCGGTCTCACGGTGTTTGCCGCGGCGTCACTGACTGACGCGTTCGAGGCAATTGAGAGCGAGCTAGAATCAGCAAACCCTGATCTGTCGATCACCTACAGCTTCGGTGGTTCACAGGCGTTGGTGACACAGCTGACGGAAGGCGCCGAAGCTGACGTCTTCGCGTCTGCCAACGTTGCGCAGATGGACGCGGCAATAGAGGCCGGGCTGATTGCAGGTGACGCTGCGACGTTCGCCCGCAATCGCCTCACGATTGTGACGCCCCGCGACAACCCTGCCGGTATCGAGAGTGCGGCCGATCTCGGCAAGGAGGGAACCTTGCTCGTCCTGGCTCAGGCAGAGGTTCCCGCGGGGCGATACGCGCGCGAAGCGGTCTGCCGAATGGCGAGCGATACTGCCACCTACGGGTCCGACTTCGTGCGGCGGGTGGCCGCAAACGTCGTCTCTGAGGAAGAAGACGTGCGGGACGTGCTGGCCAAGGTGACGCTCGGCGAAGCCGATGCCGGCATCGTCTATGTCTCAGACGCCGCGGCGGCCGGCGAGCAGGTCCAGGTGGTCGACATACCGGACGAAGTCAACATTATCGCTACCTATCCGATTGCTGTTCTCGCGGAAGGTGATCAGGCGCTTGGCTCTGCATTCGTCGCCTACCTTCTGAGCGATGAAGGTCAGGCAATCCTCGAGCGCTTCGGGTTCCAACCAGTCGACCAGTGACGGCGGGAGAATCGAGTCGTTGACGGCCAAGTCAACAGGCAATCCTGCGATCGCGGCGCCGGCACGTGAGCTACGCGGTGCCGGTATGTTGAGTACCGAGTCAAGAGTCACGGCGAGTCGCCCTGCCGCAGATCTCGTTACCGGTAAGGTGACTGGCGGCACAAGCAGTCGTGCGAGCGGACTTGCCGTCTGGGCGCTTGCACTCCTGCTCCTCCTCTTCCTGGCGATTCCGGTCGGCGCGCTCGTTATTCGCGCGCTTGGCACAGGAGGAGCCTGGGACACCGAGACGTACGAGATCCTGCGTCAAGCGCTCGGGCTGAGTTTGGCAACGACCGCGACGACGATGGCGATCGTCGTCACTCTCGGGACGCCCCTGGCGTTTCTGTTGGCCCGGCGACGCTTCCCCGGCGCCGCGGCCATCGAAGCCATTGTCGATCTGCCGATCGTGTTGCCGCCGGCGGTAGCCGGCATCGCCCTGCTCGTGGCCTTTGGCCGGAATGGTTTGGTCGGGCGGTGGCTTGCCGAGAGCGGGATCACCGTTGGATTCACCACCATTGCCGTGGTGATGGCCCAGGTCTTCGTGTCCGCTCCGTTCTACGTTATCGCCGCCCGCGGCGGTTTTGCGCGGGTTGATGCCGACATCGAGGCCGCCGCGGCCGATCTCGGCGCGACGCCGGGCCAGGTGTTTCGGACTGTCACATTGCCGCTCGTCCTGCCGAGCCTCATCGCTGGCGCGGTCCTCGCCTGGGCACGCGCCCTCGGCGAATTCGGGGCGACCATTATGTTTGCCGGCAATTTCCCGGGGGTGACCCAGACGATGCCGCTTGCGATCTACGGCCGTTTTGGTGCCGGAGACATGGCGGCGGCGCTGCTGCTCTCCGTCGTTCTGCTCCTGGCGTCGCTCCTGGTCCTGCTCGGTGTGCGCATTGCAGGTGGGCGCATGCGGGACGGAGTCTGACGCTCTATCGGCCGTCGGCCGAAATCGAGAACTGACGGGAGTCTCTACATGCGTCTCGCGACGCTGCCCCGATATCTAATGGCAACGCTGCCCACGCCGCTGCACCGGGCTCGAAACCTGGAGGCGGTGCTGGGTCCCCGGTGCCCGCGCATTTATCTCAAGCGGGACGATCTCACCGGACTCAGCTTTGGTGGCAACAAGGCGCGAAAGCTCGAATACCTCCTGGCAGATGCTCTTGCCAACGAGGCGACGATGTTGGTGACAGAAGGCGCGGTGCAATCGAACCACGCCCGCATCACCGCAGCCGCGGCGGCGATCGGGGGGCTGCGCTGCGTCTTGGTGCTCGATGCACGCCGAGGTTCCGATATCGCTGGTAACCTGCTGATCGATCACCTCCTGGGAGTGGAGGTGCGCATCGTTCCCGACAAGGCGGCCCGCACCGCCCTCATGGCGTCGATTGGCGACGAACTGCGTGCCTCCGGCGAGCGACCCTATGTGATTCCGACCGGAGGCAGCGTGCCGATTGGCGCAGCCGGGTACGTGACGATGGTCGCCGAGCTGCTGGCGCAATTGGTGACCTGCGGCGAGGCCCCGAGCCGCCTCTATTTCGCGACGGGGTCAATGGGGACGCAGGCCGGCCTCGTCGTCGGGGCGCGAGCCTTCTCGGCGCCCTTCGACGTCTATGGTGTCGCCGTCGAGCACCCGGTCGAGACACTGATCGTCGACGGCGCGACGCTGGCCAATGGCACCGCTGAGCTGCTCGGGATCGACCAGTGCTTCGGTGGCGGCGATATCGTGATCGACGGTGCCTTTATCGGGGCCGACTACGGGGTCCCGACCGCAGAGGGGATGGAGGCGATCCGCCTCCTGGCACGAACCGAGGCGGTCTTCCTCGACCCGGTCTACTCCGGCAAAGCCATGGCCGCCCTGATCAGCCACGCTCGTGCCGGAGACCTGGACCCGAACGAGGCGGTCGTTTTCCTCCACACGGGTGGTGGTCCGTCACTGTTCGCTACCGGAACGGCGCTTCTGTAGTCGCGATGCTTCCCGGCATCACGCATGCTTCTGCACCGTCGATTCCCGGAGCGGGAGCGCGGGTGACAATGGCTAGCCGTTGCGGCGCGTGCGGAAGCGAGGAGAGCCGCTCCGCTCGGGTCGGTCTGAGCGCTCATAGCGGCGCGGCGGGCGATTGTCGCCGTCGCGGTTGACGCGGCCGCCCCCGACGAACGGTGGCCGGCCGGACGGTCGCGGGCCTCGACCTCCGGGGTCGCGTGAACCCGGTGCGCCGTCCATGCGTGCGACCTCGGCGTTGACCGGCCGTCCCTTGATCTTCGCCCCGCGCATCGCCGCCAGCACGCGATCGACGAACTCACGCGGGATATCGACGAAGGTGTAGTCGTCGAAGATGTCGATGGCGCCGATGGCGCGTCCAGGAATCCCGGCCTCGTTGGCGATGGCACCGACGAAATCCTGTGGTCGCGCCCCCTGGTTGCGGCCGACGTTGAGGAACAGGCGAACCATTCCCGCTTCGCCGCGGGGACCGCGAGCCGGGGGCGCGACCGCGGCAAAGGTGGCGATGTCGTCTTCCTGCTGTTCAGGAGTGGTGGTGCGGCCGGTTTCCTCCGCGTAGAGCTTGAGGATCGCGGCGGCGATCTCGGCCGCGTCGTGCTCATCGGCCAGGTCGTTAATGGTGTCGAGATACCCGGCGTAGCCGTCGTCCTGAGCATCTAGCACGGCGCGAATCTGTTGCTTCAGAGCGTCACGACGGCGCTCGGCAACGTCCGCCAGCGTTGGCAGGCGCCGGGGATCGATCCGGGCCCGGGTGATACGTTCGATCTGACGTAGCCAGCGCACCTCGCGGGGCGTGACCAAGGTGATTGCCTCTCCAGCCCGACCCGCTCGCCCGGTGCGGCCAATACGATGAACATATGCCTCGGCGCTCTCCGGGATGTCGTAGTTGATCACGTGCGAGACATCGGGGATATCCAATCCGCGCGCGGCCACGTCGGTGGCAATCAGCACTTCGGCTTGACCGCTCCGGAAGCGGCGCATGACCCGATCGCGTTGGGCCTGCGAGAGGTCGCCATGAATGGTTTCGACCGCGTAGCCGCGAGCCATCAGCGCCTCGCCAAGCTCGTCGACACCCGCCTTGGTGCGACAAAAGATCATTGCCGATTGCGGAGTTTCCGCGTCGAGAATTCGGGTGAGAGCGTCGACCCTGCGGGCACGGGGCACCTCATACGACGACTGACGGACCTGCGGCACCGTCATCTCTTTGCCGGCGACTGTGATCCGGTGCGGTTCGCGCATGTAGCGGGAGGCGAGATGGGCGATGCGCGGCGGCATGGTCGCCGAGAAGAGCGCCATCTGGCGCCCGGTCGGGGCCTGCTCCATAATCCACTCGATGTCCTCGATGAATCCCATGTCGAGCATCTCGTCCGCCTCGTCGAGGATGAAGAAGCGGATGTCGTCCAGGTTCAGCGTGCCCCGGCGCATATGGTCCATGACCCGCCCCGGCGTGCCGACCACGATCTGCACGCCACGCTGCAGACCGCGGAACTGCCGTTCATACGGCTGGCCGCCGTAGATGGGCAGTGTGTCGACGTCCTTGTGGCGACCATACTTGTGGAGCGCTTCGGCCACCTGAATCGCGAGCTCCCGTGTCGGCGCCAGGATCAGCGCTTGAACCGATCGCTGCTTGGGATCGATGGCCTCGATGATGGGCAGTCCGAAAGCGGCTGTCTTCCCCGATCCGGTTTGAGCCTGGGCAATCACATCCCGGCCGGCGAGGAGCGTGGGGATGACCTCGATCTGAATCGGCGTCGGTGCCCCGTACCCGACGTCCTTGATCGATCTCAGGAGCGCGGCGTTGAGACCGAGTTCCTCAAAGGTTGGGCCGTCGTCGGTCTCGGCTGCCTGAGGCAGAGCGCCAACCGATGCGGTAGCCGCATCCTCAGTCAGTTCGGGCGTTGTAGTGTCAGTCACGTGGGGCTCCTGAAAGCGAAATGGCGAGGCTTCGGGAACGACTGCCCTCGATGCTCAGGTACCAAGGCAGTCTCGGTTCCTCAACTCTACTCCGAATGCGAATCGCGCCGCATCGCGCATTGTTCCCCGGAGTCAGATCACGCGGCGGCACGGACCCGGTCTCGCCAGTGCAATAACTGGTCCACCGGCGCGAAGTCGAAGTCTGGAGCGCTGATCTCGACGATCAAATGGGTGATGCCGTTGCGTAGGTACTCGTCACCGAGCGCGGCGCGGCTCGTTTCACGGAAGAGGATTGACCGTTCGATCGTCGCCGGGTCGCGCCCAACCTTGCCACACCAGTCGTTGAGGACGCGGCTCAAGCGACCGGCCTCCTCGGGCAACCCGAAGCCGTTCCAGATGTCGGCATGTTTAGCGACGAGTCGCAGCGTCACCTTCTCACCGCTGCCGCCAATCATGATCGGCAAATGGCCGTTCACCGGTCCCGGGTTGAGTTTGCTGAGCCGATCCTCGATGACCGGCAGCGCCGCCGCCAGGTCCCGCAAGCGGGTGGGTGCGTCCTTAAAGTCGTAGCCGTACTCCTCGTAGTCCCGCTCATTCCATCCGCTGCCGAGACCGAGGATAAAGCGCCCCCCGGAGATGTGGTCGATGGTGCGGGCCATGTCCGCGGTGAGATTCGGGTTGCGATAGGAGTTGCAGCTGACAAGCGGACCGATCGTGGCCCGCTCCGTCGATTCAGCCATGACGGCAAGGAGCGTCCAGCCCTCGAAGTGTCCCCCCTCGGGATCACCGTAAAGGGGGAAGAAGTGGTCCCAGGTCCAGATGGAATCGACACCTCGATCGTCGGCGCGGCGCCAGGCTTCCCGCAGTTGGGACAAGGATGCGTGTTGCGGTGGAATCTGAACGCCGACCTTCACGTTCGCCACAGAGCAGTCCTTTCGCTAACCCTGATCACGGACATCAGCACAACCGATCGGTGGTCGCGTTGGACCCGCACGACCGCGCCTCCCAGCGCAGCTTCCAGACGAGCAGCGCGGCTTCGATAACGATTCGCCGTGACAACTTGGATGCTCCGGCGACCCGGTCGGAAAAGACGATGGGAACCTCGATGACGCGGGCGCCATGCCTAAGCGCTCGCCAGGTCGCCTCGATAGTGAAGGCATAACCGTCGGAGCGCAGGCCATCGATACCGATACTCTGCAACGTGTTCGGCCGCCAGACCTTGAAGCCACTCGTCAGATCTCGCAGCGGGGCACCCAACACGGTGCTCGCATAGAGGCCGCCCATGCGGCTCATGACGCGTCGCCAGAGCGGCCAGCCTCTGGTCCCGCCACCCGGAACGTAGCGCGAGCCGACGACCAGATCGGCGTCGCGGGTCGCCGCGACGAGGCGTAGCAGCGTGGCCGGATCATGTGAGAAGTCGGCATCCATCTGGGCGACGAGATCGGGCGCCAGCTCCAGGGCGCGGCGGAATCCAGCGATGTAGGCCGAGCCAAGCCCCCCCTTGACCGGGCGGTGGATCACCTCGATGCGTCCCGGATGGACAGCCGCGAGTGCGTCCGCCAGGACACCGGTGCCGTCGGGCGATCCATCGTCGACGATCACAACGCGGAAGCGCGGTCCCAGGTCGAGCACACTGCGGACCAGTGCTTCGATGTTGGGGCGCTCGTTATAGGTCGGAACGACGACGACAACCGAGGGCTGATCCGTGGGCGGTTCGATCACGGGCTGTCGGTTTCACGGTTGGTACTCGATGGTGCGTCCCTCGTTACGAACCGAACCCGCGGGGCCATGGCAAAGTCGAACTCGCCCAAGCGCTCCGGTCCAAGCTCGCGCAGGCGGTCGAGCGCCGCCTGGCTCTCGGTGGCCAACCGGCCGGTATCGATGCCGAGACAGACGGGTGCGAACTCCGACGTCTTGTCGATACCGTCGGCCAGGAGCAGCAGCGCTCCGGTGTGATTGCCACGTTGCGCGTGGAGGAGCCCAACACCGATCTGCAAGATGCCCTGGTAGAGCCGGCGGATGGGGCGGGTCTCGGCATGCCACTCGGCTTCGATTGCCTCGTGGCACTCGTAGTATTCGCCCTCATTGAACAGCCGGATTCCCTCCAGCAGCCCGGCCGGGGGGTGGGCCTCGCACGGAGTCCGGCTCTCCTGGAGGATGTCGCGTAGCATCGGATCGAGCAGCCGGCGTGTGGCGTCGATCCGTGCCAGGTCCTCGCCGACAACCCCCTCGAGCATCAGCGGGCCGGAATAGACTCCGGAAATCGCGCGCAGCAGCGCCGGCCAGGGAAGATTCCCTTCGCCTGGAGACAGATGCCGGGTCTCGGGATCTGCGTCGCGGCGATCGCTCAAATGGACGTCGAAGACACGATCCTCCATCGCGGACAGCATCATGAAGGGGTTTGCGCCCGCCTCATCGGCCTGGAACGGGTCGAAGGCGAAGCCGACTCGCTCGCTTCGGGGGTCGAACTCCTTGATGCTTGCCGAGAAGGCGAGGACGTCCCGCACCGTGGCCAGCGCACACCAGGAGACGTTTTCGATTGCCAGGCGAAGCCCGGCCGTGGCGCAGGCTGCCCCCCGGTCCGCCGCCGCATCGATGAAATGCGGGTAGGCCGCGGGCGTCCTCATTTCGGTCTGCTTGGGACCATGCCAGACGATGACCTTTGCCCCCAGTTCGACCGCACCATCGATGGCTCGCGCGAACAGGGTGCGGCCTTCGCGCGAGCGTCGCGCGTAGGGCGAGAGCAGGGGATGAAGCTGTTGCCAGAGATGGACCACGTGCACGCGGGACCCGACGTTTCGGCAGCGCGCCGAGAGTTCCCGAATGAAGCCGGCGCCATATTCGCCGGGCGTCTGGAGCATGATCTCCAGATCGAACAGTCCGACCCGAGCGGCCGCGTCCGGGACGTCTTCAGTGGGAGTGGGGTAGAGCGCGCCAGTGGAAAGTCCTAAACGCAATCGCGGCGGTTGGAGTACCCGCAGGCTGCCCCGCCGTCCGTCGCGGGTTGCGGTTCGGGTGTCGCTCACTCGCGAGCCTCCTCCACATCGACGCTACCGGGCGCGTTGTCCGGTCCCGGCGGGCGATGGTACCATCCGGTCCGTGCCAAACAGGCACATCCAATGCCAACACTCTTGTCGTTCCCAGGGGCTCCGCCGCGATGACCGACGATGAGACCCTCTTTCGCGCTCCCCGTTTGACCCGCCTCGAAATTCAGGGATTCAAGAGCTTCCTCAACCGCGCCGTCTTCGCCTTCGAACCGGGGATCACCGCGATCGTGGGGCCGAACGGGAGCGGCAAGTCGAATGTCGCCGACGCCGTGCGCTGGGTCCTGGGCGAGCAGGGACAGCACGCGCTGCGCGCCAGGAAAACTGAAGATGTGATCTTCAGTGGCGGCAATGGCCGGGCTCCGGCCGGCATGGCCGAGGCGACCCTCACCTTCGACAACGCCGAAGGTTGGCTGCCGATCGAGTTCGCCGAAGTTTCGGTCACCCGCCGGGCGTTCCGATCAGGTGAGAACCAGTACCTCATCAACGGCCGCCGGGTTCGCTTGAAGGACATTGCCCTGCTCACGGCCGGACTCGGGCAGAGCCACGTGGTCGTGGGACAGGGTCTGGTCGATGCCGCACTGAGCCTCCGCGCCGAGGAGCGTCGTGGTCTCTTCGAGCATGCGGCGGACCTGTCGGGTCTACGACTCAAGATGGCCGAGGCCGAGCGCAACCTCGCCGAGACCGACGCCAATACCGCGCGGTTGAGCGACCTGTTAATCGAGCTGGAGCCTCGCCTGAAGTCGCTCGAACGCGCCGCACGGCAGGCCAAAGAGTGGCAGAGCATTCGCGACCGCCTTCGCGCCCTGCAGGGAGCGCACTACCGTGAGGCGCTCGAGGCAGCTCTGGCTGCCCTTGTCATAGCCGAGATCGAAGCGGAAAACGCCGCCCGCGCGGTCGATGCCGCGCAGGAGGAAGAGGCCAGGCTCACTGCCGCCGCAGAGCGCGCGACCACCCGGCTCACCGTCGCGCGCGAGCGGCTGACCCAACATGACGAGCGTCACGCGATGCTGGAAGATCGGCTGCGGCGTCAGACCCACGAACGCGATCTGGCCGCTGCCCGGTTCGAGGCGCTGAGCAAGCGGCGCGCCGACATGGATGACGCCCGCCTGGGACTCGACGAGCGCGTCGCGAGCGTGTCGTCGGAGCTGGCGAGACTCCAATCGGACCTGCGCGATCTCGAGCGAGCGACCATGGAATCACGCGATGCCGCGGCTCGGCACGCGCGAGACCTGAGCGCCCGGCGTGAGACGAGGGCGGCGCTCGAGGCGCGCCTCGCCACAGCGACACGGGAGCTGGCCGAGAGTGAACGACTCGCAGGGGAGTTGCTGCGCGAGCGTGCGGTCCTGATCGAGCGCGGCGAATCGCTGACGGCTGAGCACGAGCGATTACGCGGCGCGATCGAGGAGCGCGGGAGACGGATCGAGACGCTTGAGACCGACGCCGCGCAGGCGGATGCCGCTGCCGCGGCCGACGCCGAGCGGATCGCCGTGCTTGATGCACGAATCGCCGAGCTGTCGCGTGACCTGGAGCAGGCGACGAGGCGGGTCACCTCAACCGCGGCCGACGCCGATCGGCTGCACCGCGCTCTGGGGGAAGCGTCGACGCGACTGGACGTGCTACGCAAGATGCACGAGAGCGGCGCCGGGCTGCATGGCGGGGTGCGGGAAGCACTTGCGGCGGGACGCGACGGTCGGCTGGAAGGCATTCTGGGCACGGTGGCCGAGTTGCTGGTGGTTCCTGAGCCCCTCGAAGTCGCCATCGACGTCGCTTTGGGGAGCCGTCTCCAGGACATCGTCGTGACCAAGTGGTCGAACGCCGAAGCGGCTATCGCCTTACTGAAGCAGTCGGGCGCGGGCCGTGCCACCTTTCAACCCCTGGATACCGTGCGTGCAGACCGTCCCGAG
>DASUQU010000049.1:0-3281 GCA_036280495.1 Thermomicrobiales bacterium
ATGGCCGGAGTTGCTGCACGTCTAACGGTGCGATCAGGTGGTCGCTTGGCAGGACTCGGTACCCCTCGTCCGTTAGCGCCTCGCAGAGCATCTCGCGCAGCGCGGGGTCGTCCTCGATGACGAGAACCCGGTGTGGTGCGCTCACCTGTCCCTTCTCCACTTTTTCTGGACGAATAGGTGCGGGCTTGGCTACTGCTATCGGTTCGCTTGAATCGCATGCCGCGTGCCAGTGTTCGAAAAAACTGAACGGCTCGGCCGTACGAAATCGGCGATGGCTTGCTGCCGGACCAGCTCGGGCCGCGCGCAGGCGGTGGGCCGTGGTGGAACATGGTCCTGCCTTTGCCGGTCTTGTTACCGACTCTTGTCCGCACCCTTGTCAAGTTGCAGGTGGGCGGTGAAGGTTGTCCCCTCGCCAACCGTCGACTTCGCCGTAATCGTTCCACCATGCGCGGTGACGATCTCCTGGGCGATAAACAACCCGAGTCCGAGCCCGCTGCGGGCCGTTCGGGTCGAACTAGTCTGGAAGAAGCGGGTGAAGACGCGCGGCAGATCCTCCTCCGCGATCCCGGGGCCGGCGTCTTCCACCTCGATCACGGCCACGTCGTCCGGTGTCAAAAGCCGGAGGGCGATCCGATCCGTTCCTGGCGCGTGGGTGATCGCATTGGTCAGCAGGTTGAGTAGCACCTGCTCCAGCCGGTGCGCATCCCCGTCGACCATGATCGGGTGGTCAGGCAGAGTAACGTCGATGGCCTTACCCGCGGTCAGAGGATGGGCCAGTTCCGCCACCTCCTGGGCGAGCGATCGGAGATCGAGCGGAGCGCGGTTGAGCGTCAGGTGTCCGACTTGCACCCGGGTGGCGTCCAGCAGCTCGTGAATATGGGTCTCCAGACGCGGCGCCTGCTCCAGCGCGTGGGCCGCCTCCTGCCGCACCCGATCCTCTGCGCCGCTCTGAGCAAGGCGACGAATGAGGAGCTGCAGGCGACCGGAGAGCGCCGTAAAGGGGGTGCGCAACTCGTGGGCAGCCATCGCCAGGAACTGCTCCTGCTGGTGGCGAAGGCTGCGGTCGGTGATGTCGCGGATGACGAGCACGCCCCAGGTCGCGCCCTCAGCGTCTGGCACCGGCTGGGCGTTGGACTCGAACCAGCGTCGTGCTCCATCCTCGCCCGGCAATGTGAAGACCTGGGTGAACGATTCCCCTTGCGCGGCACGATGCTGTGGCCAATCCTGTGGTGGAAGCGGCTGGCCCGCCTCGTCCTGTGGGGTGAACGCGGCCGTCACGCCGAAGAGCCGGTCGTAGGCGGCATTGGTCAGGATGACCTCCCCCTGCCTGTCAAGAACGAGGATGGCATCAGCCAGACTGGCCAGAATCGCCTCCAGCCGGGCGTGTTCGATCTCGCTCGCCCCGCGCTGCTCCTCGAACGCGAGAATGAGTAGGATGCGCGTCTTTCACTGCGTGTACCGTGGATCATGCGGTAATAGCGTTCCAGGAAGAACCGCGCTCCGATGTTCGCCTCAGACGGCGCCGAGACCGGCTAGAGCGAGGGACGCCACCGGCGAGACCGGCAGCGTGCGGGCCATCAACGTCAACAACGCTTCAATCTCGAAGGGTTTGTGGATGAAGGGCAGGGAGCAGTTGGTCGGGAGAGGATCCGCGCTCATCAGGATGAGCGGGACCGGTGGGGTGTGGGGCACCAGGAGTCGCGCCAGCCCGATCCCGTCCAGCCGGGGCATCCGCAGGTCCGTGAGGATCAGATCGGGCGAGCAGCGCCCCACCTGCGCGAGCGCGTGGATGCCGTCATGGGCTTCTTCGACCCGATAGCCGGCATCTTCCAGGGCGATCGCCAGGAGGCACCGGAGGGTCGCATCGTCGTCGACAACGAGGATGGTCGGGGGCATCGCTCACCGTCCGATTTATCTCTGCGAGGCAACCGAAGTCACTCCGCAAGGCTCTACTGGTAGACCCACCCGCAGAAACCGTGCCTAGGCGCGATGTGCATAGCGTCTGCGGCGTGCGGTAGAATTGACGCCTCCCAGCGAGACGTGTTGAGAGAGCCCGCATTCCCGTGGCCATCCCGCGTGCCCACTCGCCCCTGACCTCCGCCCCGGCATACGCTGACCGCGGTCGGGTGGGAGTCGCTTTGCCCGGCAGAAGAGCTGCCAGGAGTTGATCCTGGCCGGATTGGCTCGCGCCGGCACGGTTCTCAGGAGCGACGGGGTGAGCTAGGAAACCCTCCCGGAGTTCCCACTGGTGGCGCCAGTTGCCCGGTCACCCTCACCAGTTGCACGGTTCTGCAAGGTGAGCCAGATGTCGGTCGTGGCGCACTTGGCATCGAGTGCGGGGTTCACCTGAACCACCCCCGCCTTGATCAGTTTGGTCACCGTAATCGACCCGAGCAACGGATGGTCCTGCAGGATTTGCAACCAGGAGACGGTTTCGCCCGCCAGCAAACGGTCATACGCCTGGCACGACCAGGATGCTGAGGGAGGGGATGACTGCAGCCGCTCCATCAGCCTGTTCAGCATCCTCTCCACGTCGTCACCTCCCCGCTGGGACAGCGACAGGGGCACGGTGGCATGTGTAGCGATCGCAAGCGGCATCGGCTCGTTGAGATGACGCATCAACCCTCACCCACCGCCGCGCTATGCCGCGCCAACCGTCGCCTCCCGGCAGAAGGGGCGACCTGCGGGTCGTCGGTGAGAGCATCGAGGGCGATGGGATAAGTGCGACGGCGCCGGCTCCAGGGCTGACGGTCGGAAACGGTACGCCGTAACTGGTGATAGCGGGGACGCAAGTGCCGTCCCACGACATCAGTAACCATGGTTATTCACGTCTTTGTGTTCTCCTCGCCACTGCGCGGATGGGGGTCTCCGCAGCGAGACCCGGTTTCCATTAGCTATTCCACACTATTGCAAAAGTTGTACCAGATAGAGGCCGGTTTATCAGGAGAGTTCTTGCACATTCATGTAATGCATATCCTGTTGTTCCTGTAAGACAACGCTTTCCTCGGCATTTCCCCGGCGTGGCGAGTTCGTGCCGTTTCCTTAATAGCAATAGCAGGGGACAGTCGCAGAGGGCCGCATCGCCTCGCACCGGGTCAGGTTCTGCCGCGAGCGGATCTGATTCGCTGTGGCTTTCGTCAGCAACTCGTGCAAGTGGCTCGACACTTCACGCGGCAGCATCGCGGGGCGATGCCCTGCCACGGAAGGGAGCCCGGCGACCGAAGTGACGTTGGGGTGATCGGACGGCTCCGCCGGGTCCGCGGCGGTGAAGGCGCGATCGA
>DASUQU010000050.1:0-2549 GCA_036280495.1 Thermomicrobiales bacterium
AGTCAACGAGAAGAACACGGTAGCCGCGCTGGGCGAGCGAGACAGCGGCATTGACGGCGGTGGTCGTCTTGCCCACACCGCCTTTTTGGTTGGCGAAGGCGACGATGGGAATGGCGCCCGGAGGACGCCCGTCGACGCGGCCTTCGGGGTCGTACCCCGGTTGGGTCGCCACGGGACTCGCTGCCGTCACGCTCGCCATCTGTGTCTTGTCCGCAGTGCCGCCTCTCCTCACGCCGATAGTAGCACGCGCTTACGGACGGAGGGGGTGCCGCTACGCACAGGGGGTGCCGACTTCGCCGCAGGGGGAGAAGGGGGGTCGCTTCGCTCGCGGGAGGAGAAGAGCGGACGAGGCTTCTACTCACCTCCTCGACGTCTCGACTACGCTCTTCCTGACCGAACTTCCTGAACTTCCTGAACTTCTGGGGGTCAGGGCGGCCGGGAAGTTCGACGACGTCCGCAGTGAATGACTCACTGACTGGCCGTCTCGCCGTCTTGCCGTCTCCGGCGTCGCTACCGCCTCACCATGTTCGTCGCAAACCACACCAGGTTCGCGGGACGTTCCGCGAGGCGGCGCATGAGGTAGTGGTACCAGTGCGGACCGTACGGGGTGGCGACCAGAACACGATGACCGGCCCGAGCAAGCTCGACCTGGTACTGCGGCCGCACGCCGAAGAGCATTTGGAACTCGAAGCGGTCGGTGCCAATGCCGTGGCGCTCAGTGAACTCGACGACGTGATCGATGATCCGTTCGTCATGAGTCGCGATCGCGGTGAATGCGCCGTCGAGCAACATCCGTTCCGCCAGCTCGATGTAGGCGCGGTCGACGTCTGCCTTGCGCGGGTATGCGATGCTCGCTGGCTCCAGATAAGCGCCCTTCACCAGCCGGAGATTCGGGGACAGGGGCAAGAGACGCTCGAGATCAGCCGGGGTGCGATAGAGGTACGACTGCAGAACGGTCCCGACGTTGTCATGTCCGTCGCCGCGGAGGCGCCGATAGATGCGCAGCGTGTCGTCGACGCGGGCCGATTCCTCCATGTCGATGCGGATGAAGTTGCCATGCTTTGCGGCGTGCGTGACGACCTCAGCCACATTGCGGTAGGCGATCTCGGGATCGAGATCGAGACCAAGATGGGTCAACTTGAGCGCGATATTGGTCTGCAGACCCTCCGCCGCGATCGTGTCAAGATCGGCCTTGTACTCGGCAACGACGGCCTGGGTGGTGGCTGGGTCCTTGACTCCTTCGCCTAGGAGCGTAGTGTTGGTGCGCAGACCGGACTGATTGAGCGATCGCAGGACGGGAATCGCTTCGGCGAACGTCTCGCCGGCGACGAAGCGTGATGCGCCCAGACGCATGCCATAGCGTTGCACCCCGCGCGACACGAGCGGATTGCTCGTGACAGCCAGAATCCCGGCACGAAAAATGGGGTTGAGGTCGAGGCGCAGTCGGTGGTTTCTCCCCGCCATGGTGGCTCTACCGGCTGAATCGTCGCGTCCCGGTCCCGCCATCTATCCTGCTCCCCACGCGTTAGTGCGAGCAGCCGCTTTCTTCTGCCCGACCCGATGTCACACGCTCGGAGCCCCATTCTGCGCGCAACCCTCGTTCACCGTAAAGCGATGACGTTCGCTTCCTCAACCGTGGAGTCATGCGTAACACCGCTTGTGTTCGTGAGCCCCGCCGACATCACGCGTCACCCGTGAAACCCGGGCCAGTCTCTTCGCCCGCGTAGGGGCAGGCGGAGAGCTGGCACGTGCTCTGCGGAAGGCAGCGCCAGGGGCCAAAGGCACAGCGCTGGTCCCGACCTGAAGGCGGCCATCTCGTTCGGGAGGGGCCGTCCAAAAGCTGAGTTTCGAAGGAGCCTACGGTGGCGATCAATCCGATTCAGATTCAGAAGATCCTGAAGGGGGTCGACTACCCCGCGAGCAAGAGCGACTTGCTCAAGAATGCCGAACGGGAAGGCGCCGACGAGGATGTCCGGGCCACGTTGGAGCGGCTGCCGGATGAGGAGTATGAGTCCCCCGCCGATGTGAGCCAGGCGCTCGGCAACATCGACTAGCGCATCCTATGACGCAACAGCAGAAGGATTCAGCCGGCGTGCCGGAGGTCGCCGGTCAGATTGCCCGCGCGAAACTCGGAATCGAGCAACTCCGGCCCGGCCAGGAAGAGGCCATCGCCGCCGTGCTCGCCGGCCACGACACACTTGCGTTGATGCCGACGGGATCGGGGAAGTCCGCGATCTATCAAATCGCCGCGGCCATCATCTCCGGCGTCACCGTTGTGGTGTCGCCGTTGATTGCCCTGCAACAGGATCAGGTCGAGGCGATCGCCGAAGCTGATGCCGGCGGAGCGGCTCTGCTCAACTCATCCGTACCGGCGACCGAGCGTGAGGAGACACTCGACGAGTTCGAGCAGGGTGCAACCGAGTTTCTCTTCCTGGCGCCAGAACAGTTCGCGAACGAGGAGGCATTCGCCCGCGTGCAAGCGAGCGGGCCTTCTCTCTTCGTCGTCGACGAAGCTCACTGCATCAGCGAGTGGGGTCACGACTTCCGCC
>DASUQU010000051.1:0-2308 GCA_036280495.1 Thermomicrobiales bacterium
GTGCGACTAGCCATCCCGGACCTCGTCGCCGCGCACGCTCCCTTCGACCTGCGCACGGCGGCTCTCGGCGTCTTCCCGAACTTCCGCCGGCCACGCGTCCTCTGGATGGGGTTGCATGGACCGGTGCACCGTTTGCAGACGTTACAGCAGGACATCGGTCGCGCACTGCAGGAGTTGGGGTTTGTCCTTGGTGACGAGCCATATCACCCGCACATCACCCTGGGGCGGGTTCGCAACAATGATGGCGAGCGCGTTCGCCTGCGCGACCTGCCGGATGCCATCAAAGACCGCTTCGTCGATCGAGACAGCGGCGCGGCGATCGCCCCGCCCACCCGACCAGTTCCCGTACGCGAGGTCGTGCTGATGCGAAGTCATCTGGGGAAGGGAGGGGCACGATACGAACCGATCGCGACCTTCCCACTCGGTGGCCCTGGGAGCAATAGAGCGTGAGTGCCGCTCAAGGACGAGCGCCGCGAATTGCGGTCTGCGCGCCAGGCGAAGCCAGCGACGAGGAGCTCCTCCTGGCGGGAGCGGTTGGTCGGCTGGTTGCCGAGCGCGGTTGCACCCTGGTCTGCGGCGGACTCGGCGGGGCGATGGCCGCGGCCTGTCGTGGGGCGAAGGAGGCCGGCGGCGTGACTATTGGGATCATCCCCGGCTATGCCGACCGGGCGGCGAATCCCTGGGTCGAGCACGTCATTTGTACGGGGCTCGGTCAGGCCCGAAACGTGCTGGTTGCCGCGACTGGACAGGCGCTTATCGCCATCGGGGGTGGTTGGGGGACGCTCTCCGAGATCGCGCTCGGGCTGCGCCTGGGGCGTCCGATCGTGCTCCTCGGCGGTTGGGCGGACCTTCTCTCCACCGATGAAAGCCCCGCTCGACTGAGGGATCTGCAGGGAACCATCGTCATCGCGGAGACCCCCGAAGCCGCGGTTGACGCGGCCATCGCCGCGCTGAGCCCGGCCGAGCCATCGTCATGAGTGCTACGCCGGAGAGGGTGTCATGCTGAGGAACGAAGCACCTCGGTCGAAGGACCTGGTGGTTCCGGAGCGCGGAGATTCTTCGCTTGCAGTCTCAGAGTGACACGAGCCGCAACGCGGCTACGTTGCGCCTAGACACCGCTTCGCGCATCCGGCCCTTCAATAATGCCGGCTTCGCGGGCGAGCGCGTCGGTCTTGGCGGCCATGATGAAGTCGTTGCGGTGTAGTCCGCGGATCTTGTGGGTCCACCAGGAAACGGTCGCCTTTCCCCACTCGGTGAGCAGTGTCGGGTGATGACCTTCTTCTTCGGCGAGCTCGCCGACGCGCTGGGTGAACGCCAGCGCATCGCGAAAGGTGGGGACGCGGAAGGTACGCACCAGGCGAGGTACCCCGTCATGCTCCTCTCGCGTCCAATCAGGGATCAGGGGCGTGAGCGCCGTCGCTTCCTCGTCGGTGACGCGCGGCGCGTCCCGCCGGCAGGCGACGCATCTTTCGGCCAGGAGATCAGGAGCATCAGCGGCGTCGGGCACGGGATTTTCCTCCTTCTCGTGGTGGGGCGGGGTGCGGATCTCGTCGCCACGGAGTCCGCTTGCTCTTGCCCACGGTCGATTGGGCGGTCAGACTCCGATCGAGGGCGGTCATGGAGCGTAGCATCATGTCGATCGCCGCGCGTAACGCGGTTGGGGGACGGGCGGTCTCCTCGACCGCGTACGTCTGCTCGAGCAGACGTCCCGTGGTTGCGACTGCATCAAGGGCGGCCACCGCGGGAAGGAGACGGCGCTCCTCGGGCGAGAGCGGGCGCGCCTCGGCGTAGGCACCGAGAGCGACCTCGACCGCTTCATCGTTCCACCCTTGCAAGCGGAGCGTCGCTTGGGCAATGTCGAGGAGGGGAGATCCGGCTGCGACCCGCTCCCACCCGAGCAGGCCCGTGAGTGAATCGCCCTCGAGCAGGACATGTGCCGGCCAGAGTCCGAGGTGGAGCACGCTTGCCGGCAATCCCGGATCTTCCGGCGCAGCGAGCACGATCGGTTCCGCGGCCGCCATCAGACGCTCACCAGTAGCCAGCCAGCGCTGAATCGCCGGCTCGTGTCGCGCCCGGGCACGCAACGCGGCGAGGTGCCGGACATGGGCTTGGCGGACCGCTCCGGGTAGCATCGACAACAGGGCAGCCGGGATGCCGCGCCGTGCCGCGAGAGCCGTGGTCGCGTCATGAAGACGAGCGCACACGGCGATCACCGCGGAAAACGGCGCCGGAGCGAGCACGTTCGGGAGGTCGATGCGGTCCTCAGGGTTTGGCCATGCCGCCTCCGACCGGGGCGGTGGGGTTCCCG
>DASUQU010000052.1:0-5287 GCA_036280495.1 Thermomicrobiales bacterium
AATCGCCCAGATGCCGTCGCGCAGTTCCGCCGGGGCCTCCTGTTCGGCCCACTCGGTGAGCGCCCGCTGGCTTGCATAGGGATAGAAACTCGGCGGGCAGACGATCGAATAGGCGGGCACGCGAGTCGAAACCTCGGCGTCCAGCTCCGGGCAACGGGCCGCGACCCACCCATCGGCGGTGTGGTCGATGAAGTGGCGAACCCAGTAGCCCCCTTCGCCGAGCGGCGTCATCACATCGTCGGTGGCGTTGAGATCGACGTCGGCGCCGTCCGGCGTGACTTTCTGCCGCACGTTAAGGTACTGGGGTGCGGCACGCCCGATATCCGGGCTCATCGTGGTGAGATAGCCGATGATGTCGGCGTCGGGGGGGGGAATGTTCTCCGGTAGGGCCTGCGTCCGGCCGGGACCGAGCGGCTCGAACGGTGGACTTTCGAGTAGTTGCAGCGACGAGAAGTGGAGGATGTCCCTGGCGGCTGCTAGCTCCGGCGAGTAGAAGAACGTCAGCGGCCCACCGTCGTGTTCGGCCGGCTCGGCGATCGGATGAGGCCGCGGCATCACCCAACCGGATCCGAGATCGGGATCGCGCGAGAGTGACGCCAGCGCCTCGTCGCGAATCACGAACGGATACTGGTCGATCTCCGGCTCGGCCCATCCCGTGTTGAAGCCCGCGGTGTTGAGCTGGAGGTGAAAGCGCCGCAACTTCTCGTTGATGTGGCTCGCGGAAAGCGAGACGTCGAGGTCGAGCCCGCGCAGACACTCCGGACCGCTGAAGAGCTTGTGCAGCGGCACCCAGAAGCGCCGCGCGCGATCGTCATCCGTCGCGCGCAAGGGACCGAAGGTGTCCGGATCGCTCGGGCGCTGGACCGCCAGGAACGGCGCGTAGCGGACCGGCTGCACTGGAAACGCGAAGGGGTCATCCTCTTTGCCCGGGAGGAAGTCGCGCTTTCGCGGGTCGTAAATCGCCTCCGTGGTGCCCATGCGGGCGTGGCCGGTGCGCGCGAAGCAGAAATCGGCATGCTTGCCGTGGACGGTTTCCCGCGCCGGGCGATACTCGAGCGCGAAGACGACCACCCCTAGCGGATGCCCACTGGCCCAACCACGGACCTCGTCGAGCGTCGGTGGCGCGACGCCGAAGACGTAGTTCTCGACCGTCTCCAGTTCGGCCGGAGTCGGGAACGCGCCGAGGGTGCTGCCTGAGCCATCCTCGAAGACATTGGGCGAGGCCAGGGCGTGGAAGAGGAGGCTGCGCGCCGGCACGCCTGGTTCGATGCCCCGCTGGCCCTCGAGCGCGAAATCCTCGAACCCCGGCACCGTCCGGTCGATCCGCGCCAGCGGCCGCGCGAGCGCCGCAGCCAGGTCGGCCGCGCCAAGGTCGAGCTCGTTGTTGCTCGCCTTGAGGAGGAGATTGCGCCAGCCTGCCGGCGCCAGCCGTTGGCAGATAGCGGCCACGCGATCGATGAGTGGAACGGCTGGCGCCAGCGTGCGAGCAGACGATGCCCCGACGATGGCTCCGCCCGCGGCCCGGACCGGCGGCTCTCCCTGCGCCAGCATCGCCAGCGAAGGCACGACGGCGGCGCCGGCCGCAAGCTGACCGGCGCGTCCGAGCAAGCGACGGCGTGTCCACGGCGTCGATCGCGGCAATTCCATGCGTCTTCTCCTCGAGTACGCAACCTAGCGGGTCACGACGAGAACGCGCGATGGCCGCGCTGGCGTCGGGCAAGTCCTGCCCGACGGCGCAGTGCGATTGGGGTCAGCCGTCTGCCGCTCCCGGGTCCGCCGATACACCTACTCTACAGGGAGTCGACGGAATGTCAATCGAGAGTACGCAGTCCTGCCCACACCCCAGCAGCGTGACAAAAAGCGGACGGGGATGTTGGGCTTACCCGGGAGGAACCTCACGAGACGAAGTCGAATTCATCGACAACCTTCTCACGGGGAGCGTGCAGATTCGCTGTAGCGCGGCTTTCAACGCGCACGAGCGTTACGAGAACCGGTTGCAAGCCGCGGCGGGCGTGCCATGTCTCATACGACATACGGGTATTGCGATCCGGATTGCGGCCCCCGCCCTTACCCCAACCCCTCTCCCACTGCGGCGGGAGAGGGGCTATTCCCCCTCGACCATCACAATGGGAGACGGGGTCAGGGGGTGAGGGAAAAGCGCCGAGACGCGGAAGCTATCTCACGGAAACCGTATTAGAGGTGCTTCGGGAGTTGGAGACCGGAAGGCAACGCTCAGCGCAAGTCGTATCATGGATGCCGCACCACGGAGCCCGGCGATGGAGCTACTCGAGCGCGAACCACTCCTGACCCAACTCGAGGAGCACTTGCGGCTGGCCGCTGCCGGGCACGGGCGTGTGGTCCTCGTCGGCGGCGAGGCCGGTGTCGGCAAGACCGCGCTGGTCGACGAGTTCTGCCGGCGGGTGGCCGGAGCTGCGACGGCATTGCGCACGTCGTGTGACGCGCTCTCTACGCCGGGTCCGCTCGGTCCCGTGCGTGACCTGGCGCCTGCACTCGGGCTCCAGATCGACCGGCTCGCCCTCGATGGGGAGAGCCGCGAATCGCTCTTCCGGGCCGTGCTTGCGGCCTTTGCCGCGCGTCCAGGCACCACGCTCCTGATCGGTGAGGACGCCCATTGGTCTGACGGCGCTTCGCTCGAACTGCTGCGGTTCCTCGGCCGGCGAATCGGCGAACTGTGCGCCCTTTTCGTCGTCACGTACCGTGACGACGAGATCGGACCCAATCATCCCCTCCGTCTGGTCCTCGGCGATCTGGCATCCGCACCGACCGTCCACCGTATCAACGTACTTCCCCTGTCACAGGAAGCGGTAGAGTCCATGGCGGCCGATAGCCAGCGAGACGCGGCGGATCTGCACCGGTTGACCGGAGGCAATCCGTTCTTCCTGACCGAGGTCCTCGCGGCCGAGGACGAAACCGTGCCGGCTTCGGTCGGCGACGCCGTCCTTGCCAGGGCTGCGCGGCTTTCACCCGAGGCGCGGGCCGTCCTCGACATCGCAGCCGTGATCGGCGCCTCGATCGACCCGGACCTTTTGTTTAGCGTCGCCGGTCCGGGCCTCGACGAGGCTGACGAGTGCATCGCCCGGGGCTTGCTGCGAGCGACCGGCGATGATCTCGCCTTTCGCCACGAGCTGGCCCGCGAGGCCATCCTGGCGACGATGGCTCCGCACCGGCGCCGCCTCCTGCACGCTCGTGTCCTGGTCGCGCTGCGTAAGGCGCCCGAGAGCGAGCGCGACCTGGCGCGGCTGGCCCACCACGCCGAGGCAGCTGGGGACCAGGAGGCGGTGCTGGAGTACTCGGTCGCCGCTGCCGAGCAAGCCGCCGCGCTGCACGCCTTCCACGAGGCCGCGGCCCAGTACGCCCGCGCCCTCCGCTTTGCCGACCACCTGCCCGGGGCTGAGCGCGCCCGCCTCTATGAGGGGCGCTCGATCGCCTGCTACCTGAGCGAGCAAGGTGAGGAGGCGATTGGGGCCCGCCGGGCGGCGCTCGATATCTGGCGCGCGCTCGGCGACGAGTTGAAAGTAGGGGAGAGTCTCCGCTGGTTGTCGCGTGTCTATTGCTACTGGTTCGAGGGACAAGGCGCCGAGGCGGAAGCCGCGGCAACCGCGGCGCTCGAGGTGCTCGAGAGACTGCCGCCCGGGCCGGAGCTGGCGTTGGCCTACAGCAATCTCGCCCAGCTGCGGATGCTCGACCACGATCTCGACGGGACGCTCTTGTGGGGCAACCACGCAATCGCCCTCGCCGAGGAGCTCGGGGACACCGAGACGCTGGTCCACGCACTGACCAACGTTGGCGCGGCGCGGCATTACGCCGGGGACGACCAGGGCCAGGAGGAACTCAACCGGAGTCTGCAGCTTGCACTCGACCACGGGTTCCTCGACGAAGTCGGCCGGGCCCTGACCTGTTTCGCCTGGTCGACGCTGTTGACCATGCGGCTGGAGGAGGCCGATCGCCGGTTCTCCACCGCCATCGACTTCGCGACCGACCACGATCACGACTTTCGCCGTTGGTATCTCCTCGCCAGGCGAGCAGGGCTCCGCGCACGCCAGGGAGCCTGGGACGCGGTGGAGACGGAGACCCGCCACGTTCTTCGCCAGCCGGTGCTTTCGCCCGTGACGCGCCTCGTGGCGCTAACGGCGTTGGGTCAGGTCTGCGTTCGCCGCGGTAGTCACGAGGCCGCTGCCGCCCTCGACAAGGCTTTGGCGCTGGCAGAGCGTAGCGGTCAACTCATTCGCTCATGGCCGGTTCGTGCCGCTCGTGCGGAAGCGGCACTCCTGGCAGGCGACAGGACCCGGGCGCGGCAGGAGGTGCTGGCGGTGCGAGATTCCATCTTCACCCGCGCCAATCACTGGCAACGGGGCGAGCTCGCCTGGCTGCTCTGGCAAGCTGGCGATCAGGACGTCCCGACCGACAATCTGGCCGAGCCGTACGCCCTCCAGATCGCTAGCAACTATGCGGCGGCGGCCATCGCCTGGCACGAGCTCGGCTGTCCGTACGACGAGGCGTGCGCTCTCGTTGAGAGTGATGACCCCGCTCTGGTCCGCCGCGGGGCTGCTATCTTCGAGGAGCTCGGGGCGCGGCCGGCTCTCAGACACGCCATCCGTCGCCTCCGTGCACTCGGCGTCCGCGACCCGCGTCCGCTTCGGTCAGAACCGCGGGCAGTGGCTCGCGCCAGTTCGCATGGCTTGACCGCACGCGAAGTGGAGGTGCTGCGCTTACTGGCTGCCGGCCACAGCAACCGCGAGTTGGGCGAGATGCTCTTCATCAGCCCAACGACGGCGGCGCGCCACGTCGCCAATATCTACAGCAAGCTGGACGTCGATTCGCGCGCGGAAGCCACCGCCTATGCCCATCAGCACGGGCTGACCTGATGGGCGCAAGCCCGAGTAACCACGATGCGATGCGACGACGACGACTCAGCTGTTGATGGTCAACATCGCGCTGCCTCAGATCGGACAGTCGTCGGGGATAGACTGGTGCCACCGCCAACCCGATACGCCAAGAGCGGCGACGTCAGCATCGCCTACCAAATCCTCGGGGACGGCTCACTCGACCTCGTCTTCGTCATGGGATGGGTTTCCCACCTCGACATGTTCTGGGAGGAGCCGCGCTTCGCTCGCTTCCTGCTGCGACTGGCCCGGTTCTCGCGCTTGATTCTCTTCGACAAGCGTGGCACCGGCTTGTCTGACCGGGCGGTCGGCCTGCCGCCGCTCGAGCAGCGGATGGACGATGTGCGGGCGGTGATGGATGCGGTCGGTTCGCAGCGGGCGGC
>DASUQU010000053.1:0-6948 GCA_036280495.1 Thermomicrobiales bacterium
GGCCGGACGGAAGATGGTGGAGTCGATCTGCAAACCGGGCAGACCGGGCTTCATCTCCTCCAGCGCTGCCTCCACCTGACGCGTGACTTCGAGCGTGTTGCCCCAGGGGAGTTTTTCGACGATGAGCATCAACCCCGGACCATCGTTGATGACGGCGTCGCCTAGGAGTGGTTGGTGATCTTCGACCACATTGGCCACGTCGCCGAGGCGCAGCGGCTTGCCGTCCCGCTCCTCGACGACCACCTGCGCCAGATCGTCGGGACTGACGATCGGGAGCTTGTGGCGGATGCTGAGGCGCTGGTTCGGTGTGTCGATGAACCCGCCGGTACCAATTACTGCCCCGTCCGAGTACTGGAGAAGTCCAGCGTCAAGAGCATCGGCGGTAACTTGCATCACCTGATCGAGCGAGACGTCATTGGCTTTCAGGCGCTGCGGGTCGGCCTGGACCTGCATCATCTGCAAGCGCTCACCCCAGATGGCGACGTTCGCCACCCCGGGGATGCGCAGGAGATTCGCCCGGATCTTCCAGTAGGCGATCATCGACATGTCCATCATCGACAGCTCGTCCGACGACAGGCCGATCTTCATGAGCCGGCTCGTCGACGACAACGGCTGCAGCATGACGGGCGGCGCTGCCCAGGTGGGCAACGTCGGGATCGCCGTCTGCATGCGCTCGGCTACCTGCTGCCGGGCGGTCATGAGGTCGGTTCCCGGCTCGAAGATCATCACGATCGTCGAGTACTGGGGCACCGACTTGGAGCGCATGACATCCAGCCCCGGCACGCCGTTGAGCGCCTGCTCCATCGGGATGGTGATCAAAGCTTCGACGTCGGCGGCGGAGAGACCGATGGCGGCGGTGTGCACCTCCACCTTCGGCGGCGCGAATTCGGGGAAGACGTCGACCGGCATAGCGCGGAGTAGGCCGCCGCCGAAGACCATCATCGCCACCGCCAGACCGACCACGAGATATCTGAATTTGAGGCTCGATCCGACTATCCAACGCATCATGGGCGTGGACCTCCTCGTCAATGCAGCGGGAACGGGGTTCCCCGAGCGCTGCGCGGTGAGGCCCCTGACCCCACGGCCAGGGGCCTCGCACCACGGTTAGTGCTTGTATCGCTCCGCGCCGACCAGCTCGGCCGCCCCCACCGTCACCACCTCGGTGCCGGCCGCTGGGCCGTCGCTGAGGTACGCGGTGTCGCCGTCGATCCGCTCGACACTGATCTCGTCGCGGACGAAGACCAGGTGCTCGTCGGTCGTGTAGGCCCAAGTGCCGCCGTTCGCGTCGTAGATGACCGCGGAATACGGAATGGACCTCTGCATCTTGCCGCTCACCGCTTCTTCGGCGACCGGCGCTGTTTCGAGACCGACCCGCTCGGCTCCCCGTTCGGAGAGCGTGATGCGGTAGAGACTGGTGCCGTCGATTGCCTCGATGGTGGCTGGTTCGCTATGCCCCGTCTCTTCGACGGTGGCCGTTACTCCGTTCCCCGATATTGCGAAGCCAATGCCGCCTATCAAGACGAGTCCGGCGATGAAGAGATTGGTGCGTCGCATTCTGTTGCTCCTTTCGAGTCGTAGTTGGGTACTCATCAGTTCGAAACCGGGCTGACGGCCGGGCCGGCAACCCATTCCGCCCCGTCCGTCGCCGGTTGCGACGCGGGCGCGAACCGCATGTAGAGCGAAGGCACGACGAGCAGGTTGACCAGGGTGGCCGTCACCAGCCCGCCAAGGGTCACCACGCTCATCGGGTGCAGGATTTCGTTGCCCGCCACCGGACCGATAACGGCCAGTGGAGTCAACGCCAACCCTGTCGCCACGGCCGTCGCCACGACCGGGGCTAGGCGCTCCCGGGCGCTTTGTGTGACCAGCGCGGGGCTGACCGGTTCACCGGTCTCCTGCGCAAGCCGCTGGAAGGACTTGATCTGCGCGATCCCGTTGCGTGTCGCAACGCCGAGGATCGCCAGGAACCCCGCCAGCACACCGAGCGAGATGACGCCGCCGTTGGCAAAGGCCGCGACTAACCCACCGGTAAGCGCCAGCGGCAGCGTGACGAACGCCAGCCCGGCTAGCTTCCAGCTGTTGAACGCGGCCTGCAGTAGCAGGAAGATGCCGATCAACGCCGCGACGGCGAAGCCAAAGAGTTGTCGCTCGGTGGCCTGCTGCTGTGCGTACCCGCCGAGCAGCTCGGCGTGGTATTCCCGCGGCAGCTCGGTGCTGGCCAGAACCTGATCGATCTCGGCGGCGACGTCGCTGACGTCGCGACCTTGCACGTCGGCTCCGATATCGACGTAGCGCGAGACGGCGTCGTGCTCGATGTTGGCCGGGCTGGGCGTCAATCCGACCTTGGCGACGTCGCCGAGCCGGACATGGCCCCCATCAGGGGTATCGATCAGCAGGTTGTTGATGCTGGTCAGGCTGTGCCGCGTCTCCGGCGCTCCCCAGACCACCACCTCGAAGACTTTCTGCTCGTCGAAGAGGCTGCCCACTTCGACGCCGGAGAGCAGCGCGGCCGCCGAACGGCGCACGTCACCCGGTTTGATCCCGGCCGCCTGAGCCTTGGCCAGGTCGACCTCGATCTCGAGCGTTGGCTCGTCAGTGGGTGCGGTCACGTGCGGGTCGACGATACCGTCGATCCCCGCGATGCGCTCGCGGATCTTCTCCGCCTGGGCGCCGAGCACCGCGTAGTCCTGGCCGTAGAGGCGAGCCACCACGGCGTCCGTTTGCCCTGACAGCACGTCCCGGACCCGCTGTTCGGGATAGGTCACGACATCCCGGTAGAGACCGGGGTAACCGTCGACGACGTTCCGCACGGCGGCAACGGTTGCGCTGTAATTGGCTGTTGGCTCCAGGCTGACCCAGAGCTCACCGGCGTTGACGCCGGCCGACTGGTCCGAGGTGATGGCGCGCCCGACGTGAGCGCCGACGTTGCGCACGCCGGGGACCGCCTCGAGCTCCTGGGTGACCAGGGTCGTAATCCGGTTCATCTCGGGAAGAGATGTGCCCGGAGCAGCCTCCCAGTGAACGAGCAGGTCGCGATCCTGGAATGCCGGTAGCATTGTTTGCCCCAGCGAGGGGACAACCATGAGACCGACCGCCAGCAGCGCACCGGCCAGTGCATAGCCCCAGCGCGGGCGCTGCACCATCGGCGCCAGCACGCGCTGGTAAACGCCTTGCAGACCCCGCACGACCGGCGATGCCGCGCGCTCAGGTGAAGACTTGGCGTAGAGAACGAGAGCCAACACCGGCGTCACGGTCAGGGCGACGACGAAGGACGTCAGCAGCGCTAGCGAGTAGGAGACCGCCATCGGCGCGAAGAAGGCGCCGGGAAGCCCCCCAGCAAAGCCAGCCAGGAAGGTGGGCACCAGCGCCAGGAGAACGATCAGTGTTCCATAGACGGCGGGTCCGCGCGTCTCCTGCACCGCGGCCAGGATGACCTCGGCGGTCGACTGCTCGTTGCCGTTCTCCCGGTTCTCCCGCAGTCTCCGCTTGATCGTGTCGACGTCATTGACAACGTCGTCGATGATGAGACCGAGCGCCACCACGAACCCCGCCAGGAGGATCGCGTTGAAGGTCGTCCCGCGCAGATAGAGCACGAACGCGGCCGCAACCACCGAGAGCGGAATGGCGGCGGCGCCGATCAGCGCGATCCGCCAATCAAAGAAGAAGGCGCCCAGCGCGAGGGCTGCCAGCACGGCGCCGGCCAGCACCGCCGGAGTGAGATTGCTCATCGCCATCTCGATGAAGGAGGCCGGACGATAGACGGTGCTGTCGAACTCGATCCCGGAGAGACCCGGTGCGAGTGCTGCCAGCGCGTCTTCCACGCCTTGCGTCACCTCGAGGGTGTTGGCGTTGGGGACCTTTTCGATGACGAAATAGAGATCGTATGCGGCATCCGGTGCGACGGCATCGCCGATGAGCGGCTGGTGATCTTCGACCACCGCGGCTACATCGCCGAGGCGGAGTGGTTGGTCACCGCCGGCGGCATCGTCGCGACTGCCGACTTCCAACGGCACCTGCGCCAGACCCTCTGCGTTGACGATGGGGTTCAGGTGCTGCACGGTGAGCCGCTGATTCGGAGTGTCAATAAACCCGCCGGTGCCGGGAGTCGATGCTTCCAGGAAGCTCAAAGGCGACACCCACAGCGCGTTGCCGGTGGTTTCGATGACGTCGAGCAGCGACACGCCGAGCGAGCGCAGTTGTTCCGGATCGACCTGGACCTGGACCTGCCGCTCCCGCTGACCGAAGATGGCCACATTCGAGACCCCGGACACGCCCAGGATGCGCGGCTTGATGTTCCAGCGCGCCAGCACCGACATTTCAATCGGACTGAGCTCCGTCGAGGACATGCGGACCATCATGATCCGGCTCGTCGACGACTGAGGCTCGATCATCTGCGGCGCCTTGCCGACCCCTGGCAGCGCGTGCGCCTGTGTCAGACGCTCCTGCACCACTTGCCGGGCCCGCATCAGGTCGGTCCCTGGTTCGAAGATCATCTGGATCCGCGACAACCCGGGAACCGAATCCGAACGGATTTCGTCGAGCCAGGCCACCCCATTGAGCAAGTCCTGCTCCAGGGGGACGGTGATCATCTGCTCGACTTCCGCTGCGGAGAGCCCGAGCGCCTCGGTCTGAATCTCCACGGTCGGTGGGATGAACTCGGGCAAGACATCCACCGGCATGTGGCGCATTTGCCCGATGCCGAGGACCATTACGCCCACGGCGATTGCTACGACGAGGAGTCGCAGCTTCAAGCTCGATTCGACAATCGATCGCATCATAAACAGGGTCCTTTCTACGCGTTCAGAGTCCTCTCTTGAACCCTGGGGCGCCCTTTCGACAGAAGCAAACGGGCCTCCGGAAGCTCCGCGCGCTCATCTGTCGGCACCGTGGCCATAGTGCGCCGGTCGGGTCAGCGTCACATCGGTACAGCTACTGAATCCGACTAGGTATATGTGCGGAGTTACTCCCTGAAGGTTCATTTCAAGTTCATCTGCGCCCGAAAGGATGTGCGTGCATTGGCAGGATCGACCTGTCGAGCGTGCTCAGAGATTGGAGGGTGTGGTGAAACGGATTTGGATGGGCCTCATCGGTCTCATGGTTACCGTGGGATTCGCGCTTCCACATGCGGCCGGCGCCATCACGCCGGAAGGGATGACAACGCATCGCTTAGCTGACCTTTCGGCAGCGGTCGACCATCCCCTGGTTCCTCTTGCTTCCGTACCGTCGAAGATCTTCACCGGTGAGGAGATCGACGAGGAGACAGGCGAGAAGATCGCGCTTCGCATCGAAGAGACGGTACTTACGCAGTCGGAGCTGGTTGCCGGCGTGCCAGTAACCGTCGTGAAGGTTGATGACTACCACGATGGTGAATTCGTCAAGACGACGGAGGATTACTTCGCGCAGGCTCCGGACGGCACGGTTTACTATCTTGGCGAGCGCGTCGACGAATTCGAGGACGGGCAAGTCGTCGGTCATGAGGGGGCCTGGCTCACGGAGCCGAACGGCAATCCGCCGGGTGTGTTCATGCCGGCTGCTCCAACGGTTGGGGAAACCTTCTACCAGGAGCAGATTCCCGGCGTCGCGGAAGCTCAGGCCGAAGTGATTGCCGTCAATCAAACGGTCACCAGTGCTAGCGGCACCTTTACGGGTTGCGTTCAGACCGAGGATCGCGACCTACTCGACGGGGAAATTGAGCAGAAGTACTACTGTCCCGACGTCGGCCTCGTTCGCGAGGAGTTCCCAGGCGGACACATCGACCTGCTCGAGTTCGAGACGAAGCGAGTCGAGTAAGCTCGAGTGAGCGTCCAAACCTCAAGAACCCTGGTCGCAGCGCGCTAACCGGCCAGCACTCCTTGAGACAACACCTGCAGCGGTCGGGGCAAGGAGATTGTCAGGGAGCAAAGCGTTCAGATACGGAGCAGAGCCAACTTGCCAGGACCCCCGGGTCGGGGGTCCTGGCCGGACATTTGGAAGCCTCAGAACCGACCGATGAACGATGCAGAATGGACCTGGATATCCTCGCGAGTGCTTGACAGACGAGGCGTGTCCGTCCTCCTCACCGCAGTGCGACGTCTCGTCCACCGAAGAATGTAACGGTGATGAACGCGCGGTCGGGCACCTCGCGCTCCTCGAAGGCGTCGAAGAGCGGACCCGGTTCGTACGGCACGGCTCGGAACTCCAGCCGGCAGGCTCCCTCCCGGTCGACGTCGACCAGGGCGTACCGTGCCAGCGGCTCGCGGGAGCAGCCGAGCGCACCCGGGTTAACGTAGTGGGCGCGCCCGACAATGTCCGGGGTAACCGGGCTCGGGTAGTGCAGGTGACCGTTGAAGACCAGCCTGGCGCGGCGTAGCGCGAACAGGCGATCCATACTAGTCGGGTCCGGGTCGGGAACCGGGTCCACGAAGCCGCGCCCTGTTTCGTCGAGCGCATAATGTAGGAAGGCGACCGGGGCGCCGCCGATATCTTCTTCCCTAATCCAGGGCCAAGCTGCCACGACCGGACGTAGCGCCGGGTCGAGCTGGGCGTGGACCCAATGCTGGTGCGCGAGCTCCCCTTCGCCCATCCAGGCCGGCCGCGGACATGGGAGGCCAAAGGCGAACCAGGCGTCATGGTTGCCCATGACCGAGCGCATCCTCGGTTCATGCAGGAGGCGGTCGAGAACTTCGGCGGGGAATGGGCCTATCCCGATTGCGTCGCCGGTGTGGTAGACGGCGACCACCCCATCTTGCCGGATCGCCGCGAGCGCGGCGTCGAGGGCAGGCAGGTTGGCGTGGCGTCGGTGATGACCGCGATCCGCGTCGACATCCGCCTCTCTCGAACACCGCCCCGTCCCAGATCCTGGCCTCGTTCACCGATAGAAGTTGCTGGAGCCCGGAGTCCCCAAACCGAACTGAGTGCGGAGGAGAAACCTGATCAACATCATGCCGGCCGCTCCATGCACAGGAACGC
>DASUQU010000054.1:0-5106 GCA_036280495.1 Thermomicrobiales bacterium
CGGGGCGGATGTGGCGAGCGATACTGTCTGGCCGCGAATCGTCGACGAACTCTTGAAGCAGTTTGTGCGGCCGAACCTTATCCAACCGACGTTCTTACTCGACTACCCGGTTGAGCTCTCGCCGCTGGCCAAGCGCAAGCCAGACGATCCGACGCATGTCGAGCGGTTCCAGCTCTACATCGGCGGCGGTGAGATCGCCAATGCCTTTACCGAGCTGAACGATCCCCTCGATCAGCTCTCCCGCTTCGTCGAGCAGCAGCGCGACCGAGAGGCGGGCGACGAGGAAGCGATGCCGATCGACGAGGACTACGTCAACGCCCTGATGTACGGCATGCCGCCCACGGGCGGTATCGGTATTGGCATCGACCGCTTGACGATGCTGCTCACCGACCAGAGCAACATCCGAGATGTGATTCTGTTCCCCGCGATGCGCGCGTTGCCGGGGCAACCACACGGGCCCAACACTCAGGTCGGCGCTTCCGGCTAAAGCGTTGGGCGAAGGCTGTGTCATTCTGAGCGCCAGCGAAGAATTTCGGTCGCAACGCACGGCTGTGAAGAATCAGATGAGATCCTTCGTTCCTCACGATGACACGACTCCTATTCGCCGTCTGATCCACGGAGTGGGTCGTGGGGTATGATCCGATAGAAGAGAGTGGCCCGCGAAGTGCAACGACTTCGCGATGGAACGTGCACTGGTGTTTGGCGCTCGAGAGGCGCTGGAGGTGGGCGACGTGTTGGACCGGATCCGGGAGATGACCGGAATCTACGGTCTCGGGTTCCGCCGCGAGTCCGTTCTCGGGCTCGTTATGCCGATTGCGTTTGTCATTTTGCTCGCTGTGGTGCTGTTCCGGGACGTAATCGTTGAGTTGATCCGATTGATCCTGGACCGGCTGTAGCCGGAACCCGTGTCCTGGGCGCGGCCGCCAATTGCCTCGGCGGCGCCAGGCAAGACGCGCTGGCCGGCATCCGATTCCGCTCCACCCGGTAGAGTCACCAGGAACGTCGCTCCTTGACCCGGAGCGCTCGTCACCGAGATCTCACCGCCGTGAGCCTGGCAGATGGCCCTGGCGATGGCCAGCCCCAGTCCCGTGCCACCGGAAGACCGGCCGCGCGCTCCATCGGCCCGGTAGAACCGCTCGAACACGTGGGCAAGGTGCTCCGGGGCGATCCCTTCTCCTTCGTCGCGGACGGCGATGCGCACCTGGCCATCGGGCGTGGCCGCCACCGCGACTCGGATCCTGCCCCCTGCCGGGGTGTGCCGAATCGCGTTGTCGAGCAGGATCATCACGAGCTGGTGAAGGCGATCAGGGTCGCCGCGAACTTCTACGCTGCGCGGCGCTTCGAGCTCGAGCACCTGACCGGTCGCCAGCGCCTCGGCGGAGTTCACCGCTTCTGAAGCAATCTCGTCCAGCAGCACGCGCTCGCGGCGAATCGGGGCCGTCTTGTCGGGGTCGTTGCCGGCGCCTGCGTCGGCGCGGGCGAGGAGGAGGAGATCTTCCAGTAATCGCCGCATGCGGTCGCTTTCGCGGCGGATGTCATCGAGCGCGCTCATGAGATCGCCTGGGTCAAGCCGGCGGCCATCGAGACGCGCCTGGCGCAGCAACACGTCGACATTACCCCGGATCGCGGTCAGCGGTGTGCGTAATTCATGGGAGGCGTCGCCGACGAAACGCTCCTGAGCCCGAAACGATGCCTGCAGGCGATCGAGCATGGCGTTGAAGGTCGCGGACAGGCGCGATAGTTCGTCGTTCGTCGGGGGCACCAGGAGGCGGGAGCTCAGGGAGGTCGCCGTCCCATCGCCCTGGGCGATCGCGGCAGCGGCGGCGGTGACACGATCGACTGGTCGCAGAGCTCGTCCGGCCAGCACCCAGCCTCCAGCCAGCGCGAGCGCGAGCCCCAACGCCGATGTCACCAGAAGCACCTGTCGCAGAGACGCGAGTGTCTCGTGCATCGTCGTCAGGCGTTCGCCGACAACAACCGCCCCGATGTACCAGCGCCGACCATCGCGATCGGTGACGATGACCGGGAAATGGACGGCGCGCGCCTCTTCGCCTGCCAGTGTGGCCGAGACGATCTTCGATTTTCCGCTGGGCTGGCCGTCCTGGGCCACGATCGGTTTACCCGGGGCGTACTCCGAGCTGCGGACGACATCGCCATCCGGGGAGACGATCTGGATGAGCTGACCGCGCGACGCGAATGAGCCGAGGGTCGGGACGATTTGCTCGAAGCTGACCGGCTCGGTTGAGAACGGCCAGCTCGCCAGATTGCGCTCGATACCAGAGCCGATGTCCTCGGCGGTGTTGAGCAGCCGGTTGTCGACATCGGCCATGAGCCGGTTCCGTGCCAGCGCGTCGACCGAGGCTCCGAGGGCAAAGAGCACCAGGAGGAGCAGGGCGGCATACCAGGCGGTGAGACGCACCCGGGTGGACGGGTGAAAGCGGCGGGGCACGCTCGCGTTCATGACCCGGCTGCACCCCGTAGCACGTACCCCACGCCGCGCACAGTCTGGATCAGGCGCGGCTCGCCCGCGGCCTCGAGCGCGCGCCTCAGGTTGCCGACGAACACTTCCAGCACGTTCGAATCGCCGAAGTAATCGTCGCCCCAGATGCGGGCCATGATCGTAGAGCGCGGCAGGACCTTTTCCGGGTTCTGGAGAAAGAGGACCAGGAGATCGAACTCCCGTGCGGTGAGGTGGATGTCGCGCTCGCCGCGGCGGACGGTGCGACCGGAGAGATCGACAACGAGGTCGGCATATCGCAACGTCTCGTGGGCTGACTCCTCCTGGCTGGCAATCGAGGCGCGTCGCAGGAGTGCCTCGATGCGAGCCAGAAGCTCGTCGAAATCGAATGGTTTGACGAGGTAATCGTCGGCCCCGGCCCGCAATCCGCTGACACGGTCGGCTACGGCGTCGCGCGCGGTGAGCATCAAGATCGGGATCGACGGCAGCCTCTCGGCGGTTTCCGCAGCGCGAAGGCGGCGCGCGATCTCAAACCCGTCGACGCCCGGCACCATCACGTCGAGCACCAGGAGATCGGGCGGACTTTCGCGGAGGCGTCGCAGCGCGCCCGGACCATCGGGAACGACGTCGACGTCATACCCTTCGAAATGGAGACCGCGCCGCACGAACCCGGCAATGCTCGGCTCGTCCTCGACGAGGAGAATGCGCGTCGTTCTTCGGTTGGACCCGCCTGGCTCAGCCACTCGCCGCTCCGCGCTCGAAAGGCGATGGTACTCCCCGCCGATCGCTACGAGCAGAAGCGCTCGTTACGCCGGACCGGCCCCGGTGTTTCGAGCGTGCGCCACCGACTCCGGCGTTGGCGCCACCTCGGCGGGCACCGGTTCGGGGGCATGGGCCGCCCAGGAATGATTGGGGGCGATCCGCTCCGCCAGGACTTCGGCGATGTGCTTCGTGCGGCGTTCGGTGAAGTGCTCGATCTGCTGCCGGCATGAGACTCCGGCGACGCTGACGGTCGTCTCGGCGGTTGCAGCGGTTACCGCCGGGAAGAGGCGTTCCTCGCCGATCTTGCGCGAGACCTCATAGTGCTCGGCTTCGTAACCGAAGGAGCCAGCCATCCCGCAACAGCCGGCGCCGCTCTCGGTCGCGTGACAACCCGCGGTGGCGAGCATCGCCATCGAGGGGCCCATCCCGATGAGCGCCTTCTGGTGACAGTGCCCGTGGAACAAGACATCCGGCCCGGCGCCGTCTTTCCAGACGATGCCGAGGTCGCCGGCCCGATCGAGCTTGGCCAGGAACTCGTCGATCATGTAGGCCTCGCGGGCGATCGCGGCGACGTCCGCGTCATCGGGAAGCAAGTCGCGATACTCGTCGCGCAGCGTCAGGATGCAACTCGGCTCGGTGCCAACGATCGGGATCTCCTGGGCCGCGTAGGGCGCCAGCACCTCGACGTTCCGCCGCGCCAGGTTGCGAGCCTCTTCGACGAACCCCTTGGAGAGCAAGGGGCGACCGCAGCAGGCGCGGCGCTTCTCGACGATGACCTCGAACCCGGCCGCTTCCAGCAGCTTCACTGCCGCCATGCCGATACGCGGGTAGTTGTACTCGGTGAAGGTGTCGTGGAAATAGACGACCTTACCCCTCGTCTGACGCGGTCTTCCCGCATGTCGCCGCTGGTGCCTGCGCCAGTGAGCGGTAAATGTGCGCGCCGCGAATGGGGAGAGACTCCGGTCCGGCGCCACGCCGAGCGCTTTCTTCACCGGTGCATCCAGCCCGAGGCGCATGCCGAGATTGACGAATGGAGCCACCGGTGACGCCAGCCGGGAAAGATCGTGGATGTGTCCGAAGATCCGAGAGCGCAGCGTGACGCCATGCTCGGCCTGGTAGTGGGCCAGAAATTCGGTCTTGAGCTTGGCCATGTCGACGCTGGACGGGCATTCGGTCTTGCAGGCCTTACATGACAGGCAGAGATCGAGCACGTCGTAGACGTCTTTCGAGGCAAGATCCGCGCGATCGAGCGTTCCCCGGGCGAGGACGTCACGCAGGGCGTTGGCACGGCCCCGAGTTGAGTCTTTCTCCTCCCGGGTGGCCATGAAGGATGGGCACATGGTGCCCGCTATCAGCTTGCGGCAGACGCCCGCGCCGTTGCACATCTCGACGGCCCGCGCGAATCCCCCTTCGGTGCTGAAATCGAGATAGGTTCTGGGCTCTCTCGCCCGATAGGAGGGGCCATAACGGAGGTTTTCCGTCATCGGCGGTCCGTTGACCTTCTTGCCGGGATTCATCAGACCGAGCGGATCCCAGATGCGCTTGAACTCGCGCATGGCCTGATAGAGCTCCGGACCAAAGATCAGCTCGTTGAGCTCGGAGCGCTGCAGACCGTCGCCGTGCTCACCGGACATGACACCGCCAAAGCGATGCGCCAGGTCGGCGGCGGCATACGCCATGTCTGACATCGCCTGGACACCCTCGACCGTCTTGAGATTGATCAAGGGGCGGATGTGAAGGCAGCCAGCCGAGGCGTGCGCGTAGTAGGCCGCGGTCGTCCCGTGCGCGGCGACGAGGTCTTCGATCGCCCCGACGTACTCCGCGAGGTGCTCGACCGGGACGGAGACATCTTCGATGACCGGGATCGGCTTGTGATCGCCGCGCAC
>DASUQU010000055.1:0-5559 GCA_036280495.1 Thermomicrobiales bacterium
AGCCTTCGTCATGCCGCATGGACCCCCGTAATCAACTGCATCACCGCCTCGTGATGGGCCCCACGCGGCAACTCCGCGACGACGCGGCCGCCGTACATGGCTAGCACTCGGTCACTCATGGCGAGGACCTCCGGCAACTCCGACGAGACGAGCAGCACGCCACGACCCTGTCGCGTCATCCCGTTCAGGATCTGATGCACCTCCGCTTTGGCACCGACATCAATGCCGCGAGTCGGGTCGTCGAGCAGGATGACGAGCGGCTCGATGGAAAGGGAGCGGGCAATGACCACCTTCTGCTGATTACCACCGGACAGACTGCTGACCGGCACGGTCAGCGACGCCGCCCGGATCTGGAAGCGCCGCACCATCTCGCCTGCCACCTCATCGAGCGACCGGTTTGGCACCCACCCGAGGGCGGCCGCCAGGCGCGACAGAAGGAGCAGCCCAGCGTTCTCGCGCACCGACATCGAGGCGAAGAGGCCTTCGCCCTGCCGATCGGCGGGGACGTACGCGATGCGACGGCGGATTGCGTCGGTGGCCGAGGCGGGTTGGACCGGCTCGCCTTGCAGGATGATCTCCCCGGTGAGATGTGGATATTGACCACCAAGGGCACGCAGCACCTCGCTTGTGCCCGATCCCTGCAATCCCACCAGACCCAGAACTTCACCGCCGTGGAGATCAAATGACACATCTTCAAACGCACCCGGCGCCGAGAGCCCACGCACGCTGAGCAGTACGTCACCCGTGGCATGCTCTTCCTTAGGGAAGAGATGCGTAATCTCGCGGCCAACCATCATCCGCACGACCTCGTCCGGTGTCGTCTCCTCACGAGAAACCGTGCCGACATAGTGACCGTCGCGCAGTGCCGAGACGCGGTCGGCAAGACCGAACACCTCCTCCAACCGGTGCGAGACGTAGATGATGGTCAGCCCCCGTGCCTTGAGGCCACGAATGATCGCGAAGAGCCGCTCCGCCTCCTGCTTGCTCAAGGCGGAGGTTGGCTCATCGAGAATCAGTAACGTCGCCTGATGCGACAGCGCCTGCGCGATGGCGATCAGTTGCCGCTGGGCAATGGGGAGGTCGCCAGCGAGGGCGGACGGACGGATGTCCACACCAAGCTGGGCGAAAACAGCCTCGGCACGGCGATTCACTTTGCCCCAATCGATCAGCCCACCCCATTTCGGCAGAGCGTGACCGAGGAGGACGTTCTGCGCTGCGGTCAGATCAGGGCAGATCGGGATCTCCTGGTGGACGACGCTGATGCCGGCGGCGCGGGAGGCGAGTGGGTCAGCGAACGAGACCTCGCGCCCCTCGAAGCGGATCGTGCCCTCGTCGGGCGGGAAGACTCCTCCGCAGATGCGGATCAGGGTCGACTTCCCCGAGCCGTTCTCGCCGACGAGGGCATGCACCTCGCCCCCGGGCACGGCGAAGCTCACCCCCTGCAAGGCGCGCACACCCCCGAAGCGCTTGCTCACTCCGTCGAATTCAAGGATCGGATCCGTCATCGCTTCGCAATTGAAGGGGGGAGCGGGGGTCGCTTCGCTCAAGGGGACGAAGCTGGAAAGAAGACGGCGAGCGGTCGAGGCCCCGTCTTCCTTTCCCCCTCAGGCCGCGCACTTGCAGCGGCCGCCCCCTCAGCCAAGCGCCCCTCCTTAGGCAAAGCCGACTCCCCCTCGTCCTCTACCGAAACTCCGGGTTGTATTCGTCGACATTCTCGGGCGTGACCACGTCGGTGCCCGTATCGATCGTGATCGGGCGAATGCCGTACTCGATCTCCTGGTGCATGATCATGACCGGGTAGAAACCCTGGAGATAGGGGTTCTGACCGAGACCGAAGGCGACGTAACCCTCGCGCAGCCCGTCAATTTGGGCCGGGGCGAGATCGGAGCCACCCGCCAGCAGCTGGCCCTGAAGATTATTGTTCTTGATGAACTGGGCGATGATGTTGCTGTAGTAATCGACCCCGGTGATCATGTTGACGTCTGGGTTAGCCGCGTAGAAGGCCTCGATGGCACCGAAGACCTCCGACTCATCGGCGCCGGTGATGATCGTCTCCAGGATCTCGTACTTGCCCTCGCCTTCCGCCTCCAGCGTCTCGGTGAAGGAGCGGATGCGCTCCTCGAGCGCGAAGTGCCCGGGGCAGCAGTTGGTGATCGCGAGCGTGCCGCCATCCGGCATGGCGCGCATCACCTCGCGCGCCCAGACCTGCCCATAGTTCGTGAAGTTCTGCCCGACGAAGGGAGCTGGAGCGACCTCGTCGGCGGTCGGATCATTTGTGTTGAAGGTAACGACCTTGATTCCGGCTTCCTGGGCGCGCTGAATGACGTCGTCGTAGACGCCGGGTTCGGGGCGGGTCGTGGCGATGCCATCGGGATTCGTAGCGATCGCGGCCTCGAGGATCGCCACCTGCTGTGCTGGGTCGTACGTCTGCGGGCCGAGGAACTCGCACGTGGCTTCGATCAGGGCGCAGGCATCTTCCATTCCACGCCGCACCGGCGCGAAAATGCCGGCGCCCAGATCGTGCGTCACGAAGACGAACCTCAGGCCCTCGTCATCCTGGGCCGCGGCGGGTGCGCCGCCGAAGGTCATCGGGCCGATGAGCATCAGCGCCAGGATCAGGCTCAAGAACATCGGCAGCTTCGTCAGTCTCATGTCCCTCTCCTTGTGCAAAGCACGACTCCTCGCCGTACCGACTCCCGACTCCGAACCTCACCTCCTTCGCCCAACGTGGGTGTGTATCAGCACCGCCAGGATGATGATTCCCCCCAGGAACGCTTCTTGTAGGCGCCCTTCGCCCCCGAGCTGAACCAGCCCATTGCGGACGATTGTCAATAACGCCGCGCCGAGGAAGGTGCCGATGATGGTGCCGTGGCCGCCAAAGAGCGAGGTGCCGCCGATGACGACGGCGGCGATCACCGTCAGCTCGTCCCCGGCCCCGGCGGTCGGCGAGACCGAGGTCAGGTGGGCGAAGCTGAGGGCGCCAGCAAACGCGGCGGAGACCGCGCTGAGGACGAAGCAGATGACCTTCACGCGCCGAACCGGGATCCCAGCCAGGCGAGCCGCCGTTTCGTTGCTGCCGGTGGCCTGCACCCAGTAACCGAACGTCGTCCGCCGGAAGACCAATGTGCCCACGATCACGATAGCGAGCATCCAGATGATCTGCACCGGAATCCCAAACAGGTCGCCCGCCAGCACCTCGTAGAACGTGTCGTGCGGTAAGCGCGCCACCGGATAGGCCGACATCACGAGCGCCGCTCCGCGCACGATGTAGAGCATGCCGAGGGTGACGATGAACGACGGGATGCGTCCGACGGTGGTGACCAGGCCGTTGACCAACCCTAGCGCAGTGGCAGCAAGGAGCGCGATGATCAGGGCGAACCAGAGATCGATTCCCTGATTTGCCGCCAGCAGCGCCATCAGCAACGAGCAGAAGCCATAGATCGAGCCAACGGAGAGGTCGAGCTCGCGGGCGGTGATGAGAAACGTGGCCGCGGTGCCCATGATGGCGATCTCGGCCATCTGCCGACCCATCGCCAGCAAGTTGCTCGTGGTAAAGAAGGTCGGCCGGGCGATGCCGATGGCGAGACTGATCAGCAGCAGGAAGACGAGGATGGCGAACTCGCGTGCCCCGACCAGCTGCCCGACCGTGCCACGAGCGCGGCTCCCCCACGGCAAAGCCGCCGCCCCGCCCGCGGCGGAGGAGGTCTCGGCTGGGAACGGGTCTGTCGCGCTCATCGCTCTCTCACCCGCCACGAGGGCGGCTGCCGGCCAGGAATCTCCTCGAGGCGCCCACTCGCCACCAACTCCTGTAAGTGGGCGCGGATCGGGCCGCCCAGCTCGTTGGCCATCGAGGTGAAGGGACCGAGGCCCGGGTTCAGGGCAGACATCAATCCGGCGATCGTCACCTCTTCGGATTTCTCGATCTCCGCTTCGATCGCCGACTGGGCTCGCGCGACAAAGTCCAGCGATTCCTCCAGGAAGCGCTCGACCAATGCTCCCTCCATGACGGCGTAGTGAGCGGTCAGCAGCCGCTCCGGCGCCAGCCCTAGCAGCCGGCGCACGGTGGCCTCGTACTCCTCCAGAAGCATGTAGGGCGGAGGATGGATCACTTCACCTTCGTTGTTGAGCAGCCCGGCACCGAGCGCGGCATCGGTGATGATCGCGCTCCTGGAGGCCGGATCCCAGAGTCCGATGTGCCCCAGCGAGTGACCCGGCAGATGGAGGACCTCGACCGAGACGCGTGGGCCGAGGCGAAACACCTCGCCGCCAACGAGGTGGAGATCGACCGGCACATCCGGACCCAACGCGTTTCGCAGCCACATTTTCGTGCCGGCGTCGTAGTCCGCGTCGGGACCGTGCACCGCGTACCAGCCGTAGCGCTCGCGTAGAATCCGCTCCCGATCGCCGATCCAGTCGCAATCTGCGACGTGAGCGCAGACGATCGCCCGCGGCGCCGCGGCTCGCATCGCGGCATTGCCGCCGAAGTGGTCGACGTCGGCGTGGGAGATCAGCACGTAGTCGAGGTCGGCCGGATCGAGCCCTAGCTCCCGGAAGGCCGGCAGGATCACCTCATCCGGCGTCGACACGATCCCGGTGTCGACTAGGAGCGATCGCTCCTCGCGCAGCAGGTATTGCGCGAACGGGCGCGGCCCCAGGATGCTCTCGATGCGGTAGATGCCAGGGGCGACTTCATGCGTCGTCATCAGCGACTCCCCGTCTGATGGCCCGCCCTAAACAGTCGGCGCCCCATATCCTAGCGCTCATTACCTCGGTCGACCTCCGCGGCGATGTTCATCACCAGCTCACCCTGTTTGGTGCGCGTGCAGATCCTGGAGAGCGGCGAGGGTTTCGGTTACGAGCCGTCCGGCCGCCTTCGGGGCGAAAGGTGAGGTGTCCACCTCATACCCTCCTTGGAGATAGGCGTCAGGCGTGGGGATGTACCCAGCCCAGCCTCCGGTGTAACCACCAAACCAGGTCGAGAACCATGGCGACCCGGCTTTGATCTCTAGACCGATCTCCACGAACGGCTCGCCCTCGATTCCGGCCAGCACCGCCGGTCCAACCTGCAGCAGATGCAACTCCACGGGAAACGTCTGCCGCCCGCCGTAGGTCTGCACTCGTGAAAGCGTCATGTTGGCTCGCTTCACGGCAAACGTCGCCGCTTCGATCTCAGTGACCGACGCTGCCCGGTTCTTCCGGCTCAAGTCATCCAGGCGTCGTTGTGCCTCATCGACGCGCGCCTGCGCGTCCCGCAGCTCAGGTTGCTCGATAAGGGGCAACGGTATCTGCCGAGACATGATCCGCACAACAGGGTCCGGCTCCTCGACCGGCTCCTGGGTCCATTTACCCAGCGGCGCTCCAGATTCCCAGACCCGCTCATGCCGGTGTTGCACGGCGGGGAGCTCGAGCTCGAGATAGACGCGCGCGGCTTCGCAACCGACCTGCCTGCCAAGTCGGCGCACGACGCGAACGTCGTCGGTAAAGCCATAGGGACCGGGCCCGATGTTGCCGGTCGCCCCCTGTGCGAACAGGCAGGTCGCGCCGGTGATAGCCTCGACG
>DASUQU010000056.1:0-2909 GCA_036280495.1 Thermomicrobiales bacterium
GCCCGCGCCGCCTCGGAACGAGGGGCCGGGTCGTCCGCATCGGGGATTTGCTCCTGTTCCTCCGCGCCAACCGGAACCGCGCTGCGCACGATCTGCACGTCGGCCCCGATCTGGAGCGCCAACCGCACCACTTCATCCTCGACCGTGGTCGGCACCAGGTTGGCGATGTCGCCGCCGGCGGGGTGCTCCCCCGGTGGGCTCCCGACTCCGTAAAGTGGCAGGGTGTAGTCGGCCCACCCCGGCTGCGAGAAGTCGTCGTTCATGACCAGGGTCATGACCTGCCCCGTTTCGAGCGCGGTGATCGTATCCTCCGCGCCAGCGACGCCTTTGCCCCCGGCGCCAACTCCGTCGCGAACCGCCTGCACCGCTTCCATCTCTTGTCGCCGCTCCGCCTCTTCGACGAGGGGCTCGGCCGTGGCGGTGACCTCGCTGATGTTGGCGTCGATCGGGAGAGTGATCTGACCGAGAACCCGCTCCTTGATGGTCTCGTGCAATTCACCGTTGAGCAGCGTGAACATCTGCTCGTTGGCCGAGATGATCAGATGTTCATATCGGACCGGTGCGTTCACCTCCTCGAACGCCCGGCGCGTCTCCTCGGCGATTGTCCGGGCAAACGCCTCGACGCGTTCGTCGGCGCGATTCTGGTAGCGCTGTTGCGACCACCCACCCTGCTGCTGCTTGCGCGGGTAGCCGGTCGCCTCGAGCTGAACCCCGCGATCCCAGGTCTGCCCTTCCATCAACCAGAGGAAGGCGTCCCGCTGATCGGCGGCGATGATGGCGTAGGGCGGATAGTCGTCCGCGGCGCGGACGAGCTGGCGTAGCGACGGGATGGGGCCGACGGTGAAACCGGAGTCGACCGGGATGTCCAACGGCACCGGCTCGAACACACCCTGCTGATGGCAGGCGACGACGACGACTCCCGTCGCCTCGGGCTCGAGCTCCTCATCGAGGTAGGCCGTCAGTCGCTCCAAATCCGCTATCAGGCTCTCGAATGCGGCGCCGCGAGGACCATAGCTATTGACCGCCTCGTCGAGCTCGCGCCGCAGCTGTTGCCATGCCGGGCGGCGTGGGGCGCCATCCTCCTCACGCGGCGCGCGCCGCTCGGATCGCTTTGTCTCTGCCGGTTGGAAACGGCCCGGCGCCGATCCTTCCTGCCGCCAGTCGAGGCTGACCGTCAGGTACGGCGCCTCAGTCGATGGCGGTAGCGCCGCCAGACGCGCCAGGGTGGCGTTGAGATCCGTCGCCAGCGGGGTGTCGTGATCCAGTTCCGTTATCTGTTGTACTGGGTCAGTCGCCACGGACAATGCTCCCTGTTCTGACAATGGCCGCGCCACCACGTTTTCCCGCGTGGGCGGCAAGCATGAGCCGTTCGCTGCAGAGTCGGATGCAAGAGCCGGGCCTACGACGCTGGCAATGTTCCTGCGTCGTCAAACCCGAAGTGAGTGCTACCGGGGGTCAGATAGCGCTTGGGCAGCTCGCTCTTGCCCCAGTCCGCTCTGAAAGGTGGCAGTCGACGGCGTGAAGGTGGTAGCACAGCGGATGCGATAAGCAGCGCGTCGGCGACAGGAGACTGAGTTCATGCGCTATCGACGAGTGAGCTACCGCTACGCGCTCCTCGTGACCGGCAACCAAGATCGGGCATTCGGCGATCCACTGGCGGCAGTTCAGCCCGGCGTGCGCTTTGCCGAGACGTTCTGGCGCCCGCCCGCTGACGTCTGCGAATCGGCAAGCACCATTGTGGTCACCATCGATCTCGCTGGCATCGACCAGGATGATCTCGACGTGGTGCTCTTCGAGGATGCGCTCATCGTCGAGGGGCGGCGACGGCTTCCAGCGGACCCCGGGGTCGTCTACCACCTCGCCGAGATTCGCCAGGGACCCTTCCGGCTCGAGCTAGGGTTGCCGGGGAGCATCGACCAGGAGCGTGTCGACGCCCGCTATGACCAGGGCCTGCTGCGCATCACTTTCGTGAAGACGCAGACGAATGCGAGATGACTGACGTGGATGATCAGACCGCACAAGGGCAAGGACAAGCGCAACTTGAGGCGCAAGAAGACGCACGGGCGCCAGAGGCAAACATGACCGAGGACGAGACGCAGCCGACGCGGACGGCGAGCGATGCCCAGCCGGAGTCGCCGGGTCGCCTGGAGATTCCCGATGTCTTGCCGGTGCTGCCGCTGCGCGGAGGAACGGTCATCTTCCCGCTCGCGGTGGCGCCGCTGAATGTCGGTCTGGAACGATCGATCCGCATGATCGACGACGTGATGCGCGACAACCGCCTCCTGGCGCTGGTCGCGCAGCGTGGCGACGAACCGCAGCAGGCCGGACCGGAAGACCTCTACACGATCGGCACCGCGGCCATCATCCACCAGCTCATGCGGGCGCCGGACGGCACGGTGCGATTGATCGTGCAGGGGTTGGAACGGATCCGGCTGCTCGACTTCGTGGCGACCGAGCCGTACCTAGTCGCACGGGTGGCGTCGGCGCCGGATCGGATGTCGCCGGGGTTTGAGACCGAGGGGCTGCGGCGCGCCGTGCTCGATCTCTTCCGGCGACTGGTGGCGCTCATCCCCGAGGTGCCGGACGAGGTGGCCGCGGCGGCTGAGACGGTGACCGATCCGCGACAGGTCGCCTACCTAGTGGCGTCGACCGGTCTCCTGGATGGCCCGGCACGACAGGAAATCCTCGAGCTGGAGCCGGTCGAGGCGAAACTGCGGCGGCTGGTCGAGATTCTCCAGCACGAGGAATCGGTCCGCGAGCTGGGGCAGCAGATTGCCGCCGAGACCCAGGGCCGGATGTCGAAAGCGCAGCGCGAGTACTTCCTGCGCGAGCAGCTCCGCTCGATTCAACAGGAGCTGGGCGAGGGGGGTGACGATCCCGAGATCGGTGAGCTGCGGCGCAAGATCACA
>DASUQU010000057.1:0-10045 GCA_036280495.1 Thermomicrobiales bacterium
AAACGATGCGCGGCACCCCCGGCTTCGTCGCCTACTCCTTCTTCGAGACCGAGGATGGGGTGGCCACCGTCACCATCACCGAGGATGAAGCCGGTACGACCGAGTCGATGCGTCGCGCCGCGACCTGGGTCCAACAGAATCTGGAGTCGCGCGATCAGCTGGGCAGTCCCGAGGTCACCACCGGCCAGGTCCTGCTCAGCGCCACTCGCTAGCCCGATTACCAGCCGCACCGCATCCCTTCTTGCGATGAGAGTGCTCGCTGCTATCGACGGTGCGTAAGATGAATTCACCTCAGACAGCCATGCATCCGGTGCCTCAAAGGTCCGTGATCGCCCGCACCGCGATGCCGGATCCGGCGCACCCGGCCTGAGCCCGGCTCATGGATGGATCCCACGTCGATGCCCTGGTCACGGCCCTGGCGACGAAGCCCCTGGCCCGGTCGAACGTCCTGCGGGGACTGGCTACCAGTACGGGGAGGTTTCAATGGCTACGACTGAGCAGGCGTCCATCGACCAACTCGCGCTAGACACGTTCGGATCCACCTTCCGCGGTGAGCTCGTTCGGCCCGGTGACGACAGCTACGACGAGCGGCGGCGGGTGTGGAATGCCTCGATTGACCGGTATCCGGCGCTGATCGCGCGTTGCGTCGGCGTCGCGGACGTGATCGACGCGGTGCGCTTTGCCCGCACCCACCAACTTCTCGTCGCGGTGCGCGGCGGCGGCCACAGCTACCCCGGCTACAGTGTGTGCGACGGCGGAATGGTGATCGACCTGTCCCTGATGAAGGGGATTCGCGTCGATCCCGAAGCAGGAACGGTTCGCGCCCAGGCCGGGGTGCTCTTGGGGGAACTGGACCGCGAAACGCAGGCCTTTGGATGCGCCGTCCCCGCTGGGTTCATCTCGCATACGGGCATGGCAGGGCTGACGCTTGGTGGAGGGATCGGCTTCACGATGCGAAAGCTCGGTCTCACCATTGACAACTTGCTCTCCGTCGACCTCATCACTGCCGAGGGCGAGTTCGTCAAAGCCAGTGAGCGGGAGAACACCGACCTCTTCTGGGGACTCCGTGGCGGAGGCGGCAACTTCGGGATCGCAACAGAGTTCGAGTTCCGTCTCAATCCGCTCGGGCCGGAGATCTACGCCGGCCCGATCTTCTGGCCCCTCGACGAAGCCCCGCGCCTCCTGCGCTTCTACCGAGATTGGATTGCCGACTGCCCCGACGAGCTCACGACCCTGGTCACCGAGCGGAGAGCTCCGGCGACGCTCGCTGGCTTGCCTCCCGATCTCGTCGGTCAACATGTGATCGCCATCACGTCCATCTACGCCGGCTCCGTTGATGACGGGGAGAAGGTCGTGCGTCCCCTGAAGGAGTTCGGTTCGCCCGCGCTCGATCGGTGTGCCCCCATGCCGTACCTGACGCTTCAGCAGTTGTTCAATGCTTCGTTCCCCCCGGGGTGGTGGTATTACTTCCGTTCGTGTGACGTCGCCGAGCTCAATGACGATATCATCGACGTCATGGTCCACTACGGCGAGCAGATCGCGTCGCCGATCACGGCTCTGGGAGTCTGGCAAGCTGGTGGTGCGGTTTCTCGTGTCGGCGAGGACGAGACGGCGTTCCACGGCCGGAGCGCCGGCCACACGTTCAACATCGGTGGAAACACCACAAGCGCTGAGGGCTTCGAAGACGAGCGAGCATGGGTCCATCGATTCTGGACCGCCCTTCAGCCCTATCACACCAGCGTGTACGTGAACTTTCTCATGGACGAGGGCCATGAGCGGATCCGGCAAGCATATGGATCGGCAAAGTATCAGCGCCTCCGGGCGCTCAAGCAGAAGTACGACCCAAGCAACTTCTTCCGGCTGAACCAGAACATCCCGCCCGCCTAGCACGGTCCAGCCCTGCCGGGCAAGGGATGGTGCTGCGGACCTTACAGGGTGCTCAGCCCTAGGTGTTGGGCCGCTTGAAGGGGCATACCGCGCCCTGACGAGCATCGCTCGCGGAGGCCAGCAGCCTGCTGTGTCAGGTTCTGCAACACGCTCTTAGTCCTGCGTTTGAGACAACTGACATCAGGAGGGGACACTGGCGCAAGGCCGGGGGAGATCAGTCGTCGAGACGGATCTCTGTCCTCTGAGAGCAACGGTGTCCTCAATACGTGCGGCATGCCCCTTTAAACAGTCGTGGTGATAGCGCGCTACGATGCGCGACACGGCAGACCATTACCTGATAGACGATCAACGGCAGGAGGTGAGCATGGGTACCCGGCGCATGGCCGGTATCCCCGGCTTCGGCATCGATCGTGTGGCGACCGCCGTCGGAGAGGATCCAGCCGTGCTGCGGCTGGAGAACCTCGATACCGATCTGCGACCTGTTGAGGCGGCGCTGCGGGCGACGCAGACCGCTGTCGACGACGACGAGGCCAACAGCTGGCTCCCATTTACAGGCAAGCTCGACCTCAAGCGCGCGGTGGCCGACCAGTTGACGGAGCGATCAGGGGTTCGCTACGACCCCGAGACCCAGATCGTCATTACCTGCGGTGAAGGGGACGCGATGGTCGATGCCCTCTTCGTGGCGACCGACCCCGGCGACGAGGTGATCCTCACCGACCCAACGTACGCGGGGGTGATCAATCGGGTGCGCATCGTCGGCGCTGTTCCGCGCCTCGTGCCGCTCCAGCCAGAGAGCGGCGAATGGCGGCTCGACCGCGACGCCCTGGCGGCGGCGGTGAGCAGCAGCACCCGGGCCGTCTTCGTCATCAACCCCGGAATGCCGACCGGACACCACTTGAGCGACGAGGAGTGGGAGACCGTTGCTACGATCTGCCGCGAGCACGATCTCTGGCTCATCTACCTGGCATGGATGGAGCAGATCCTCTTCGACGGACGGCCCTATCGCCACCCGGCCTCGTTTCCGGACATGGCCAATCGCGTCATCCATGTCGGCTCGGTCAGCATGGAGCAGCGGATGATCGGCTGGCGCATCGGCTGGGTGGTGGCCCCTGAGGCGCTCGCCGATGATGTTGCCCGGGCCCACATCTACAATGGACTCACCGCGGGAGGCGTCGCTCAAGCCGGCGCCGTGGCTGCCCTGCGCGCGCCTGCCGAGGATCTGCACCAGGTGGTAGCCGAGTGGGAGCGGCGCCGCAATGCCACGCTGGAGCAGCTGCAGGGGCTGCCGGCGGTGCGGCCCGCGGGCGGTTGGTCTCTTCTCCTCGACGCGGAGGCCCTGGGGGTCCCACCGCTGGCACTGTCGCGAGCGCTGGCCGAGCAGAAGGTGGCCGCGACCCCCATGACCGCATGGGGCGAGCAAGTCGCGCCGCGCTACATCCGCTTCGTGTACAGCAACGAGCCGGTTGAGCGCCTGGCCACCCTTGGCGAGCGCCTCCGGGCGGCGCTGGCTCAGGGCTCTTGAGTGGTGGCAGGCGTTGCCACGGGAATCGACTTCGGCGTGGCAGAAGTAGCTGCGGGTCGAGTGACGTCGACGGGCGGGGCAATCCCGAGCGGCGCGTCGAAGTCGCTGTAGCCGTAAACCATGTAGTGCCGGGTGGAGACCATTGCCTCGCGCCGTACCTCGCCGCTGGCGAGTCCGACCCACCAGGCGAACCAGGCGGGGGCGCGAGACGGGCTAGCGCGCGGCGGTTGCCAGAAGGTGACGACTTGCGAGAGCTCACCGTCGACCTCTTCCCGGGGACCGAGCTGGAACCCAGTGGCGTCGGCGTAGGCCTCACCCCATGCGTCGGGGGTGAGGAAGGGAATCGGCTCGGCGGGCATCCAGTCCTCGCCAACCAGGATCCAGCGCCGGTCGCCGACCATGACCTGTTGCGCGACGACCTCGCCCGAGTCGTTGACGATCGTGTCGGCATAGGCGGCAGGCCGCTCGGCATCGGCTGCACGGACGGCGGTTTGGGAGCGGTAGAGGGAGCCACCGCCGTCGCCGAGCCGCTGCGTGTATCGAACCGAGCGGAGTGAGGTCAGCGATTCGAGACCCCGCGCGAAGAGCGCCCGTGCTTCCGGGTCGCCGGCTGATTCAGGGCCGGTGCCGGTGACATTGGGATCAGGCAGCACCAGCCAGAAGCGCGCCCGCGCGGCGACGCCATTTGGCGGGGTCACGGTTACGTCGGCCTGCCACCATCCGGGATCGGGAAGCGTCGCTGTCCCCGAATAGAGCCCTCCCGGCAGATCCGGTGGCACCTGGAGGATGACGGTCTCCATTCTCGGCTCGTCAACTTCGTCATTGGCGGTCAAGGGGGTCCAGGCCACCGCGACCTCGGGCTCCTGGTCGAGTGCGAGGGTTCCGCCGTGTCCATCGGTGAGGCGGACGACGAGCGTCTGCGCGCCGGGTGACATGGGTTGCGTCAGCAAGTGGATCGTGGCGCTCTCCATCCCAAAGGCGGTGCGGTCGACCGGCACGACATCCGCCAGCTCGACGCCGGCCAGGGTCGCGGTCGCGACTCTTCCCGGGAGGGCCATCAACCCGAGCACCGCGGCGAAGAAGAGGGCGACTGACGCCAGGGCTGCCTGGGCGACGAGGGAGCGGCCGGTCCGGGCGACATTCGGTCGCCGGGGCAGGACCATTGCCAGGAGACCCAGGACCAGGATGACCAGGACGATGACACCCTTCCCGGTCAGTACCTGACCGTAGCGATCGGTGAGGAGATCTCCGACCGAGGCAAAGCGAGACCATGCACCGGCCAGACCGGTGAGGATCGAGATGGCGAGGAGCACGCCACCCATCCAGCGCACGCGACGGAAGCGGGCGACATCCGGGCCGATCTCTTGCCAGCCGGCCGCCAGGTAGAGCAGCCCCGACAGCCAGAGTGCCGTCGACGATTGATGCGCGATTGTCAGGGCGAGCGCACCGGGGTCCAGCGGGAGGGCCGCTAGGACCAGGGCAAGGCCAGGGGAACGGGGAAGGGAAAGGGCATAGTCGCTGAGACTGAGCCCGACCAGAGCCACCAGGCCGGAGCCCAACCCTACCCAGACGGTCGTGACCGGCAGCCGGGTAAGGGCCCTGCCGCTGATCACGAGTCCGAGACAGAGGAGGGCGAGGATAAAGAGCGCGACGAGCTGAATCCACCAGCCGAGCGGCATCGCCCAGAGCGATGCGGCCAGTGGCGGCAGAGGGCCATCGGCCGGGGAAAGGAGGCGGTTGAGAACCGGCAGCAGCGCGGTGGCGAGGAGCGCGGCCAGTGCGCCGATCGCCATCATCCCGGCGCGAACGGGACTTCCCTGAGCGTTGCCGCCAACGCCGGAGGCGAGAAGGCGGGCCCAGACGAACCCACCGGCCGCGATGGACGTACCGAGGAAGACCAGCCAGCGGGGAACGATTGCCCACGGCGCCGGCCACTCGCCGGCAAGCCGGCCCGCGCCTGGATTCGTCACGACTCCAGTGCGAAACGGGTAGGCGCCGGCGAGGATCTCACCATCATCCGCGGCCCTGGCCGACCAGAGCACGGTGTAGTCGCCCGCGCCCAGCGTGCTCAGGGGACGCGCGGAAATGCGGGTGGGAGAGGCGTCATCTCCCTCGATCTGGCCGAGCGCGACCTCCCCCCCGTCCGGGCGCAGGACGCTGACAGTCGCGCTCTCGAGGTCGACCGGTTCGCCAAAGGTGAGCGAGATACGGTCCGGGGCCCGGGCCAGGAGTGCGTTCGGCTCCGGATCGGCGGCGACGAGTGAACCGGCCGGTGGAGCACTCTGCGTTGGCGCGTCCCCGCTCGATCCCAACAGAGCCGCCAGCGCGATGATGCCAGCCACGAAGGCGCTCCTGGCGCGGACCGCGAAAGCGCGATGCTCTCCAGCGGAGGCGTTTCCTTCGCAACCCGTCAAGCGCGTGTCCCCTCATGTGAGAGTGACCAGGATCCGTCGCACAGCGTAGCAAGTCACGTGACAACCCGCGCGGCACACTGCTCCCGGCACGCCGACCACTCGCCGTTGTCATGGAGCTGCGATGTGGGCGACGCAGGCATCGTCCCTACGGCCGCCTGATACCGCCCGGAGAAGGGGCAGCCTCCAGTGGTACTGATGAGTTGTCCACGGTCGAGCTAGTCCGATCAGAATGTTAAGGAACCGGGGTTGCGATGACCGGCGCCAGATCACCACGCCAGGCGGCGGCGACGTCGAGATCGTCCGGGATTAGCCCGCGCTCGGCCATCCACGCCGCGTAGGCATCCCAGCGCTCCGCGGTCTGCGTTCCGAATGGGACGCCGCCCGTGGTCCAGGCGGGCATGAGCAGGGTGATTCCCGCTTCCTCCACCGCGACATTGAGGTCCGGGCTCACGGCGCGCAGCGCGGCGATCGCGGCCGCAGGGTCAGCGATCGCGTCCTCGTATCCACGCCGCGTGGCACGGAGGAAGCGCTCGACGAGCTCGGACCGCTCGGCGACTGTGGCTTCGCCGGCCGCAATGACCAGCTCGTAATAGGAAGGCACTCCCCAGTCATCGACTTTCAGGAAGCTGGTCGGAAAGCCCTCCTGTTCGGCCAGGATCGGCTCGTGCGTCCAGAACGCGCCGAGCGAGGCGTCGACCTGACCCGAGATGAGTCCTGGTACCAGGTTAAAGTCGATGTTGACCAGGTCGACGTCGTCGATGGTCGCGCCATCGTCCGCGAGCATCGTGGCCAGGAACGCTTCCTGGCTTGGAATCCCCGGGTAGCCGACGGTCTTTTCGACCAGGTCGCGCGGCCGGGTAATGCCACTGTCGGCGGGGACCATGATGCCTTGCAGGGGTGTCTGTACTAGCGCCAGCACGGAGACGACCGGCACTCCCGCCGCCCGCGCCAGCAAGACGTCCGTCTGGTAGGAGATGCCGAAGTCGTCGCGGCCGGCGCCAACCGTTTGCAAGACCGTCGTCGGATCGGATGGCGTGTAGAACTCCGGAGCGAGACCTTCCTCGGCATAGTAGCCGCGTTCCTGGGCCAGGTAGAGACCGGCATGATTGGCGTTTGGATACCAGTCGAGGGCGACGCTGACGGTTTCCAGCTCCGGCTCCTGCGCCAGGGCATGCATGCCATCTGGCACGAAGCGGTTGCCGGATATCCCAGGGCAAGCGACAAGCATCGTCGAGACCGGGACGAGCACCAGCAACTGGCGGCGGGAAAGCAGCGGGGAAGAATGCACCGTAGACCTCCAGGGAATGACGAACCAGTTACAAAAGTGGTTTGCAGACGTGTGGTAGTCGCCCGGGACGAGACCGAGGCGAGCACGGACACACCAGGCGTCAGCCGCGGGCGAGCGCCGAGAGTTGCTCAAAGGTGATGCCGTGGACCAGCGGGTCGGCGTGCCGGTGCACTTGCCGCCATCCCGATCCTTCACGTCGAAAGACCCAGGTCACGCGCAGTGACCAGTCCTGGTCGGGCAGACCGCCGACCTCGCCATGCTGCCGTTCGATCATCACCAGCACGACCAGATCACCGGACGCGTATGTCTCCACGACCTCCAACTCCGCCTCGCCTCCCTGAAAGAAGCGCTCCAGGGCCTTCAGGCGCTCGGGGGAGGTGTCGAAGCCGCGTTCCGGTTCCCCGCCGAACGGGGACATGAGCGTGAAGTCGTCCGCGTGCCGAATCAGTGAGAAGTACGTCCGCATGTCCCCGCGGATATAGGCCTTGGCGGCTTCGGCCGTGCGCTCAATGAGCTCGGCAATCTCCTTCTCGCTGACGTTGCTCTGCGCCATGGTCGTCTCCTACTTGGGAGGACCAGCGTTGCGGCGGCACCGCGCCCTGTGGCGCCGGGCGTGCAACCCAGGGGAAGAGGCTAACATCAGGCCAGGAGGCGGGGCGAACACGCGCGGAGGCGTCGCCGTCAAACCTGTCCCGCCGACTTCATCTGGCTGCTTCGAGCTCCGATTCGACGTTGATGGGGAATGACGCGAGACTAGGTCACTACCCGAGCGCGATTCTCGGCCACCACGTCATCGACTGACCAGACGCCTGGCCCGGCCAGGGCAATGCAGAGGGCCGCGGCGCCGAAGACCGCCTCTTTCTCCCAGCTGATAGCGCCGTTCTCGATAAAGGGCGCACCCCTGAGCAGAAATGCAAAGAGGATGGCGCCGAGCATGTCGAGGGCGATCAAGATTCCCACGATCTGAGTCAAGAACCCGACGACGAGCAAGATACCGCCGACTAGCTCGACGATCGTCACCACCCAGGCCATGAGTTCCGGCGCCGGAATCCCGAGCATCTCACCGAAGAAGCCGGCCACATTGTCGACACCGCCACTCAGTTTGCTCCAGCCGTGGACGAGCATGGCGATGCCGAGGACGACGCGCAGAATCGCCAGTCCGTATGGCGCCGTCAGCCTGACGTCGAGTCCGGGGATGTACATCGCGCTTTTCCCTCTCACTCCTGGCGCGGATCTCCTGTTGCGATCCAGATCCTGGCTGCCAATCCGCGGCGCTGCCCTCGGGTCGTACTCTACGGGCAGCGCGGGCCATTGGCAATCCACGCCCTGCCCGCGAGACACCGAGGCACGCCGGCATCATGCTAAACTGTCTAGTGCCCTTGACCAGCGGCAACCCTTGTTGGCGCCATAGCCAAGTGGTAAGGCACGGGTCTGCAAAACCCTGATCGGCGGTTCGAATCCGCCTGGCGCCTCCAGACGGCACCCTCGACGGGTGCCGTCCGCGTTTCCGAGGAGTCGTTCGCTCATGTCCGATGCCGATCCTGAGAACCCGCCGCTCGACGAGACGCTTTCTTCGCGGAGGGGGTTCGACGGAGCGTGGGTGCACGTCCGCGTCGATGAGGTGCGCTTGCCTACCGGGCGGGTTACCACCCGGGAGGTCATCGAGCACCCCGGCTCGGTGGCGATCGTGGGGGTCACCGGCGACGGCAACGTCTTGCTGCTCCGCCAGAGCCACCACACCATCGGCCGCACATTGCTGGGGCTTCCCGCCGGTACGCTGGAGTCGGGGGAGACGCCCGAGGCCTGCGCCCGGCGGGAGTTGACCGAGGAAACGGGGTATCGCGGCGGCCGGTTGACGCAGCTTGCCTCGTATTACACCTCTCCTGGTTACACGAACGAGCGATTGACCATCTTCCACGCCGCCGATTGCGAGCCGGCAGGGGGCGAGATCGATCCGGATGAGTTGATCCGGCTGGCGCCAATCCCGCTCGCGGACGTTCCGCGCCTCCTCACACCCGGTCCGGAGCAGATCGAAGATGCCAAGACGCTGATCGGTCTGCTGATCCTCCTCCGCGAGTACCGCTGACACCACAAACCCACACTTCATAATTATCGAAGCGTTGACTCGTTGTCACTAAAAGAGTCAGGAGACGTCCTGGTGTTGTGCCATTCTGTCCGTTGCTAATTACCCACGAGCCTCATAGCATGAGGTGCAGGTTCGTCGCTGTCCGTCGCTGGGAGTGCGGCCGGTACGGACAGCCCCGCAAGCGTCGATCTGTTGGGGATGGGTAGGAGGCTGCTCGGTCGGGTCTGACGGCGAGGTGTGGGTGGCGCCTCCCGAGGGGACAGACCCGGCCGGAAGCAGCAAAGCGGGGAGGGTGCTCCGTGCTCGCACGGCGCGTGCTGTTGGTCGACGATCATCCGGTATTTCGCACCGGGTTGCGCCGGGTGCTGGAAGCGACCGGACGTTATGAGATCGTCGCGGAGGCGGGGAACGCTCACGATGCGATCCGGGCAGCAGAAGAGACGCGCCCTGGATTGATCCTGCTCGATGTCCAGTTGCCAGGTATCACCGGGCTGCGTATTACCCGCATCCTGCGCCGCAAGCAGACCCGGGCGCGGATCGTGGTCCTTTCGGTCCACGTCGATGACGATCGCATCATCGAGGCGGTGCGAGCCGGGGCCGTTGCGTTCTTGCAGAAGGACATCGGCGCGGAAGCGCTCATCGCGTCACTCTCGCGCGTTTGCGCCGGGGAGAATCTGTTGCGCGCCGAGTTGTTGGCCCGGCCGGAGCTGGCGCGACGCCTGCGCGCCGAGTTGCGTCTGCCGAGCGAGGCTGGCAGCAGCGACGAGCCGATGCCGCTTTCGACACGAGAGCTGGCGGTGCTCGATTGTGTCGCCCAGGGACTCTCCAACAAGGAGATCGCGGACGCG
>DASUQU010000058.1:0-7067 GCA_036280495.1 Thermomicrobiales bacterium
GCGACGCCAACGGCGACATCGGTCCCAGCGGCGGCGCCGACTGAGCCGGCGATCCCGACGCCCGCATCGACCCCGACGCCGGAAGTAGTTCCAACAGCAACACCTCAGCAGGCCGCGGCCACCGCTGCGTCCACGGCGACGGACTCGTCAATCACTCCGCCTGCTGCGGCGGGGTCCGACACCCAGGACGAGTCAGCGGCAACCCCGTGGCAAGGCTCCGTGGCCCAGGATGCAGCTGTCGACCCAAGCGACCTGCCGGCCCAGGAGATTATTGTCGGCCCGCTGCGCTTGACCATCCAGACCGCACTCCGCGCGGCAAGCCTTCCCCGGTACGCGTTGCCTCCAGGGTCCGGCGAATGGGTACTCCTGATCACCAGCATCAGGAACGAAAGCGACGCTGCCGCGTCACGCCCCATGAGCGATCTCCGCTTGTTCGACCGTGGCACGGCCACGGTGGTTGATCTGGACACGGGTATGAATGTCATCGCTGGCTTGGCAGGGCTCGATCCAGCCTGGCGCAACGACGACGTCATCGCCGTCGATTCGAACGAATCGACCGAGGCGCTCCTCCTCTACCTCCTACCACCCGGATCGAGCGACGATCTGGCTCTGCTCGTTGGACAGTCTTCGATCGATCTCGCCCCGTCGCTGGCGATGGGCGAAGCGGCGCCGGCGGCAGAACCAGGCCTGCTCGAGGCGACGGTCGTCGCGGTTCCCGACGGATCACGCCTGACGGTCGACGTGGCCGGCCAAGAGGAGAGCGTGCAATACCTGGGGTTCCAGGCCCCCGCAGGAGACGCCTGCTTCGCGTCGGAAGCGACGGCCGCCAACGCGGCGCTAGTCGAAGGTGAGCAGGTCTGGCTGGAGCGGCAGGCGACCGATCGCACCGAGGACGGTACCCTCTTGCGTGACGTCTGGATTGTCGATGCCAACGGGGATCGTGCGCTGGTTTCGGCGCGCCTCCTCGAGGCCGGCGCCGGGACGCCGGCTCCGGCGGCGCCCGACACCAGATACCAGGCTTGGCTACAGGCCGCGGCCGCACTAGGTCGCTCCAATGGAGCTGGCCTATGGGGCGCGTGCGGAGACGTCTCCGCCAGTACCCAAGGCACGACTAACGATGCCACCCGGCTCGCCTTCCTCGGTGGCGGCTGGCGCGGCCGCTGGCAGTTGACCACCTAAATTACCGCCCATTCCGAGGTTCGCTGCAGCGCGAACGGAGCGAGCGCGTCACCACCATGGCGCGCTCGCTCCGTTCATTCTCCGCCGTGGACCCTTGCGCCGCGTGCCATCCGTTGGCACCATCCTCCCGGCTGGAAGGGTGCGACCTCACGACGACAGCGGAAGGATTCCAAATGACGACCGCGGCAGACACGATTTCGGGAGACGGCCCACCGGCCGACGGCTCCCGCTACGACGCGATCGTCGTCGGCGCGGGTCACAACGGATTGATTGCGGCGGGCTACCTGGCCAAGGCCGGGAAACGGGTGCTCGTGCTGGAGCGGCGGTCGATCATCGGCGGTGCCACGGTCACCGAGGAGTGGTTCCCGGGCTACCGGCTCTCGACTTGCTCTTATGTCTGCAATCTGCTGCTGCCAGAGGTGATCGCGGATCTGGAGCTGGAGCGGCACGGTTACGATGTCCGCCCGTTCGATCCACAGTACTTCGTCCCTTTCCCCGACGGCTCCTATTTCATGAGCTTTCTCGACGGGCGCAAGACGCGCGAGCAGATCGCGAAGTTCTCCAACCGCGATGTCGCCGGTTACGATGCCTACTGGGCGATGTGGGACCGCATTCTGGCGCGGATGCGGCCCTTGCTCCTGAAGCCCGCGCCGTCCTGGGATCAGATCGAGGCGCGCTTCTCTGGACCACAGGGGCAGGAAGACTGGCGGACACTGACGCGCAAGAGCATCGCCGAACTTCTCGACGAGTACTTCGAGTCCGAGCAGATCAAGGCTCCCCTCTCCACAGGAGGCGTGATTGGGGTCAACGCCGGTCCCATGACCCCGGGCACCGCGTATGTCAAATATCACCACCTTATCGGAAGCATCGCCGGTCACCAGGGTGCCTGGGGTTTCGTGCGTGGCGGGATGGGAAGTGTTCCGAAAGCGATAGCGGCCTTCGATCGCGAGCACGGAGTCGACATCGCGATCGAAAGCGAAGTTGCCGAGATCGAGATCCAGGACGGGTCGGCGACAGGCGTGCGCACCGTCGAGGGCCGCCGCTACCTGGCCGACATCATCCTCTCGAATGCCGATCCCACCCGCACCTTCCTTGGCATGGTCGGCGAGTCGCATCTCCCGGCTGCGTTTGCGGATGGGGTGAAACGGATCAAGGTCAAAGGCTCGGTGGTCAAGGTGCTGATGGCGCTCGGCGAGTTGCCCAACTTCACCGCCATGCCGGGCACCACCGTCGGCCCGCAGCACACCGGCGGTATCGTCATCAACCCGTCAGTCGAGTACCTCGAGACCGCCTGGGACGATTGCAAGCGCGGTCATCCCAGCCGCCGCCCGTTCATGGACTGCTATATCCAGACCGCGACCGAGGAGGGGCTCACACCGCCCGGCAAGCACACCATGAGCCTCTTCGTGCAGTACGCGCCGTACGATCTGGCCGAGGGCTCGTGGGACCAGCGGCGGGGTGAGATCGGCACGAACATTATCGACACGCTGGCCATGTTCGCCCCGAATATATCTAACGCGATCGAGCATCTCGAGGTGCTCGGTCCACCCGACATCGAGCGCACCATCGGCATCACCGGCGGGAACATCTTCCACGGCGAGATTCTGCCGGACCAGATGTTCGGCTACCGGCCCGTCCCGGGCTTCAGCGACTACCGCACCCCGGTGGACCGCCTCTATCTCTGTGGCTCCGGGGCCTGGCCGGGGGGCGCGGTCTTTGGCGCGCCGGGTCGTAACTGCGCACTGGAGGCGCTGCGGGATCTCGGCAGCAATCCGGCGTCGGTGGCAACCGCTGCCGACTAGAGCAGCGTTCAACAGTCGTGGTCATCCTGAATGCAGTGAAGGATCTCGGCTTATTGCGGCATCGGTTCGCGGCAGCAGAGATGCTTCTCCTGCGGGGTCAGCATGACACGATGGGCGCACGACGCTTGAGGCAGCCTGTCTCGAATCCGGGACGAACTTGGAGCAACTGATCAGCACACGGTCGCCGAAATTATCCCACCTGCCGTTCACCTCGCGCGTCGACGGCCCGCTCGGTCTACGGGGCGACGGTTAGCAATGAATGGCACAGCGCTGGTGGCACATTCTGATTGAACCGGAAGAGATTCCGCGGGTCGTAGCGGCGTTTGATGGCCGCGAGCCGGGCGAAGGTGGCCGGCGGGTAGGCGTCGCGCACCCGGTCCGGCCCCTCCACCTCTAGGAAGTTGACGTAGACGCCCCGCCCCTCGTGACGAATGGTCTGCCAGAGGGCCGCGGTCCACGCTTCGTGCACGGCTGGATCCTCCTTGGCGTCGAGCCAGAGCCCGATGACTGCCACGAAGTAGCGCCGCTCGCGATGGGCGAAGGCGGTGGCGTCGTTGGCGACGCGAGCCATGGCGCCGCCGAGACCGCGGAACTGAATCAGGCTGAACGGCGATGATGCCCGCTCCATGGCCGACAGCGTCGCATCGAGCGCCTCGTCGCTCAGATCATCGGCGAACATCATGCGGATCGAGGCGGCGTGGGGCTCCGCCTGATGCGCCGTGAACCGGTAGATCTCCGGGTACGGAATCGGCGCTACCGCATCGGCGACAGGCGTCGCGAGCGCCCGTAGCGGCGCCAGGGCCCGCTCGCCGGCCGCGGTGTCACCTGTCCAGGAAACGAGGATCGACAGGACCAGTTTGCCAACGTGCTCCGCGGGTACATGGGGCGCCGGTGGGGCATAGATCAGGTTCGCGATTGTCGTCAGGTCATCGGGCGCCGAGGCCGCGTAGTCGAGGTACCCGCGAAGCACCTCGCGGCTGGCGGGCAGCATTAGCTCGCCCCCCAGAATCTGACTGACCGGCGCCAGGCGGAAGACGAACTCGGTGACGATGCCGACGTTGCCGCCGCCACCACGGATTGCCCAGAAGAGATCAGAGTGCTCCTCGGCGCTGGCAGTCAAGATGTCGCCGGCGGCGGTGACGACCTGGGCCGAGAGCAGATTGTCGATCGCGAGTCCATGCTTGCGCACCATGAAGCCGATGCCGCCGCCGGTGGTCAACCCGCCCATACCGACCGAATGCGTGTCACCGGTGGAGAGCGCTAAGCCGTGGGCGTTCGCGGGGCCGGCCAGATCGCCCGAGGTAGCGCCTGGTTGAACGCGGGCGATCCGCATATCCGGGTCGATGTTGACGCGCGCCATGTCCGAGAGGTCGACGACGATCGCGTTGTCGATCACGCTCAGGTACGCGAGACTATGGCCGCCGCTGCGCACCGCGAGGGGAAGCGAGTGGTCGCGGGCGAAGTCCACTGCTGCGGCGACATCTCGTGCGTCTGCTGCGCGCACAATCGCCCGTGGGCGCCGGTCGACCGTGAAATAGAGCACCCGGCGCGCCTCGTCGTAGTCGGCGTCACCCGCGGTAATGAGCTGGCCGCGCAAGCGCGAGCGGAGCATCTCCATCCCATCGCCGGTGATGGCAATGGTCGGCGTCGGTGCGATCGGTAGAGTTGCGACAGCCATCAAAGACTCCTTGTCGTCTCGCCGGTCGGGTCCGGCGGTGGTCGGGTCGCGGTTCCTCGCCAACGAGCGTCTGCGCGGTCCATTCTTCGGCCGTCAGTCGCTGTCTGTGCATCCCACCTTAGAGCCGGCCATGGGGACGACCCAGCGACAGCGCCCCTACACTTCCCCTACAGTTCGCCGTCCGGATCGCTGGGCGGCGCAACCGGGTAAGACGATGGTGACGGATGACGTCCGAACCTCATTCGGCGAGCGTTTGCGGCGCTTGCGCGTGGCCGCTGGGCTTTCCCAGGAGGCTCTAGCGGAGCGATCCGGGCTGAGCGTGCAGGCGATCGGCGCGCTGGAAACAGGTAAACGGCGACGGCCTTACCCCCATACCGTGGCGGCCCTGGCAGATGCCCTGGAGCTCACCGAGAGCGAGCGGGCGGAGCTGGCAGAGGCGCGCGGGACCACCGCTTCTGAGGCACCGAGCCCGCGACCGCATTTACCACGTCGACGTGCGCAACTCATCGGCCGGGAAGAGGACGTGCGGGCGATCGTCGCGCGACTTCATGCTGGGGAGGACCGGTTGCTGACGTTGACCGGTCCCGGTGGCGTCGGCAAGACCAGCCTGGCGCTCGCGGTCGCGGGCGCCGCCGGTGATGCGTTCGGCGGTGATGTTGCGTTTGTCCCTCTCGCCACAATTGCCGACGCCGGACTCGTCGCGTCCGAGGTCGCGGCGACGTTGGGTTTATCGACCACCGGGCAGCAGTCACCGGACGAGGTCGTGCGCAGGGCGCTCCGCGCCCGGCAGATGCTGTTGGTACTGGACAACCTCGAACATCTGCCCGAGGCAGGGTTGTGGGTGGCCGACTTGCTGGCCACCTGTCCAGGCGTCACTATCCTCGCCACCTCTCGCTCGCCGCTCCGCTTACAGGACGAGCGCGAGGTGCGCGTTGCTCCGCTGGCGTTACCCGAGTCCGCCTCGATTCCCGATCCAGCCGAGATCTCCGACGTTCCGGCCGTTCGTCTGTTCATCGAGCGGGCCGCGGTCGCCTCATTTGCGTTGACGAGGGAAAACGCCGCCGCTGTGACGACCATCTGCCGTCGGTTGGACGGACTGCCCCTGGCCATCGAGCTGGCAGCGGCACGGGTCAAGGTGCTTTCACCGGCCGAATTGCTGACCCGACTCGACCGGATGCTGCCGCTGCTATCCGGCGGGCCCCAGGACCGTTCAACTCGGTTGCGGAGCATGGGAGAGGCCATCGCCTGGAGCTACGATCTGCTCGATTCCGACGAGCAAGCGTTGTTCCGGCGTCTCGCCGTCTTTTCCGGGGGGTTCACACTGGCGGCCGCCGAATGGATGGCGGGGTGGCAGGGTGAGACGATGGTGACTGGGTCTAATCCCCCAGAAACACTCGACCTCATCACGTCCCTGGTGGAAAAGAGTTTGGTTCGGCGACTGGAGGGGGATGGCGACGAAGCCCGTTTTGGCATGCTGGCGACGATTCAGGAGTACGGGCTGGATAAACTTGCTGCCACCGGAGAAGACACGACAGCACGGCGGCTGCACGCGGTCTATTTTCTCGAGCTCGCCGAACGAGCCTGGCCTGCGTTCAGACACAGGGCCGGTCAGGAGCCTTGGCTGGCTCGGCTGGAGGCCGAGCGCGCGAACCTCCGGGCGGCTCTGGCATGGCTCGATGAGAGCGGCGACGCGGCGTCGCTCCTCCGTTTGGCGGGAGCGCTGTCCTGGTTTTGGTACATCCGCGGTCCACTTGACGAGGGTCGGTCCTGGCTGGAGCGGGCGATCGCGGTTCAGGATGCAGACGAGCCCGGCGCGATTCGAGCGAGGGCTGCCCTCGGGGCAGGACTCCTTGCCCACTTCCAGGGTGACGACGAGCGGGCGCGGATTTGGCTCGAGTCGAGCTCGGTGTGGTCGTCGAAGCTCGACGACACATGGCTGCTGGCCTTTACCCTCTTGCTCCAGGGCATGGTCGCCGAGGATCACGCTGACTATCCCCTCGCCGAAGCGCGATTTCAGGAGGCCCTGGCGCGGTTCCAAGCGGCGAACGATCAGTCGAATGCCGCCCTCACCCTCACCCACCTGGGCGTCACCGCCTGGGGCCAGGGTGACGTGGAGCGAGCCACCAGGATGTACGAGGAGGCGGAAGCCCTCCAGCGAGCAGCCAAGGATGGCTGGGGGCTCTCCATTTCACTTGGCTACCTTGGTCTCCTGGCCGCGGAGAGCGGCAATTACGGCTACGCGGCAGTCGCCCATCGCGAAAGTCTCAAACTACGGTGGGACGCCGAGGTGTGGGAAGACGTCGCCGCATCCCTCGCCGACCTGGCCGTGCTGGCAGCGGCGGTCGAGCGGCCGGAGCAGGCCGCTCGGCTCTTTGGAGCCGCCGCGGCAGTGCGCGAGGAAACCGGAC
>DASUQU010000059.1:0-2955 GCA_036280495.1 Thermomicrobiales bacterium
CTCCAGGGAAGCATCACCCCTTTCGGGCGCCCGGTCGAGCCGGACGTGAAGATGATCGTCATGAGATCGTCTTCGGGGATGGCGTTGATATCGAGGACACGCTGCAGCAGGGGCAACGGCAATAAGGCAAGCAGTGCCGACACGCCCTTGTCGAGCGCCGACGCGCCCTTTGCCAGGTCTTCGATCAGGATGACCTCGGCCTCGCCGAGATCAATCGGCATCCGTTCGAGGAACGCACGGGAGGTGATCACATGCCGCAGGCTGGCCTCCTTCAGGGAGAAACGGATCAGCTCCACGGACAGGCTGTAGTTGAGGTTGACGGCCACACGTCGATCGAGCGCAAGTGCCAAGTTCGCTACCGCCGCGGCGACGGTCGGAGGAAGGAGGACTCCGATGTTGCGCTCGTCAGCCGCGAGCTCGCGCCGTAGCAGGCGCCGCAGTACTAGCGCGCGCACGAGCGTTTGGCGTCCGGTCAATGACGCTCCCGTCGAGTCCGAGAGGGTTGTCACTGCTGCTCGCTTGCGGAGCTGAGAAATGACGTTCCTCAGGAGCGAGGTCGTTTTCTGAGCCGGCATGGGATCGTCCCCTTCTGGCGCCGCGCTCGAGGTGGAGAGGCTTCGTTGCCTACTCGACGCCGAATGCGAGGAGATTACCTCCTGTCGCGCCTCCAGGCGCGCGCGGCCCGCCCATTGCGTAGACGGTTCCATCAAGAACCGCTGGTGTGGAACGGATCGGCGTGGCGGGCGAGGCGTGCCAGCGCAGCTGGCCTGTTGCCGTATCAACGGCGTACAACCCGTCCGCGTTCCCGGCGGCGCCGGGAGCAGGAACATGAATCTCGACGCCGAAAAGCACGGTATCGCCAACGATCGCTGGCGAGGTCACCGATCCAGCTCCGGCGCCCTGATGTGCACTCGCGGCGCCATTCGCCTGGAACACCCAGCGCTCTTCACCATTGACCAGGTCGTAGGCGCGCAGTGTCGGTGTGCCATTCGCAGGGTCGTCTTGTGGTGCGTCCCACGATGAAACGAACATCAGGCCATTGGCAGCCGCGCAGCCGGTCCGGGCTCCCGGGGTACGGGGTGCATCGATGCGCCAGCGTAAGGCGCCGCTGGCTGGGTCGAGCGCAAATACGCCGGATCGGCCAGTGGTGATGTCGGAGCCGGCAAAGACGATCATCTCACCGGCGACGGTCACCGTATCTCCGACGGCCGGTGAGAACCGTGCCTGCCAGCGCTTGCGGCCGGTCGCTCGGTCGATGGCAAAGAGCCCGCGGTCACTTGGAACATAGACGGCGTTTCTGCCAACCGACACTGGACCGAACCGAGCTGAGGTCAGGAAGCGCCAGCGCTCACGCCCGGTGCGTTGGTCGAGGGCGAAGAGTGCGCCAGACGCGTCGTTCTCGGTTCGCTCCCAGGTGTTACGGGCGGCCCAGCCGGCGACATAAACTGAGTCGGCGTCGACCGCTGGCGCCGTGACCGAGGTGAATCCGAAGGGAGCGAACCAGAGTGGTTCCCCGGTCGCGGCCGCGACCGTCAGCACCCCAGCGACTGGCGCCTGCACGGGGGCGAAGAGGATTGCTCCGGCCAGCGCTGGAGAATCGGGGATTTCCGCCCAGGCAACCGGGGCGGTAGTCTGCCAGCGGACGGCGCCTGAGCTGGCGTCGACCGCCTCCAGCAGCGGGATCCTCTCGCCGAGCGAGAACCCCCCGAAAAAGACGAGTCCACGGCCCACCACGGGTTGCGCGTCCGAGTGCCAGCCAATCGGCGTTCGCCACCGTTCAATCGGCTCGTGAGCAGGTGCCGGGCCGAATTGAATCCCGGTTCGGGCGAGGTCGCTCCCCCGCATGGGCACCGTCGGCCCAGGAGCGGGGACCGGCACTCCGGGACCGGGCGCAATCGGGTGGCGCAGAAGCGCACGCGGTGCGCTACCTGGATCTCGCTCGCCCATGCCGGCGGCCCCAACCGATTCCTCTGGCACACGAAGATGGTCGATGCGCCAGATGCCGTCTTCACTCCGCTCGACGATGGCAATCAGCGCTATCGGCGGGGCTGTACCGTTGCCTGACGGATCGACCGTAACACGGGCGGCGACGCGACCGTCGCGCAAGCGCTCGATCGCTGAAAGCGACTCGATCGCAACGCGCAGCCCTGCCGGACCGCCGAGGAAGGGCGAGCGCTCACCGAGAAGCCGGCGGATCCCATCCGCCGTGAAGAGTCCGAACAGACTCGGCACGTTGCCAGAGGCCAGACACAGTTGCCACGTCGCGACGAGATCGCTGACCGCGGTTCGTTCGGCGGGAGGCACCGCGTCACCTCGCGGGTCGATGGCATCCGGGTCTTCTGGAGCCGGCTCGCGGAGAATGGCAACTATGCCTGCCGCGCTCACTTGCCGCACCGGGCAGTCTGGATGCTCCTGGCGGGAGGGAGGGACGTTTGGCGCGGTCGTGGGCGTTGCCTGCCGCGCGGCCACGCCGATCGCCGGACCAGACGTGGCCAGGATTACGGCGACAGCGACAAGGAGCCATGTTCGCATCGGGTTTACTCATCCCCGTTCGTTGGCAAAAGACGACCGAGCCTGGTTCACGTCACATCCGCCCGAACCAGGGCCACCGGTGTAGCAGCCTGGCGCAAGAGCTTCTCGGCGACGTTTCCGATCTGCCAACGACGCGCCGCGCCCTGGCCGTGCGTGGTGATGACCAACAGGTCGCCGGTCCCGAGGGTAGCCATGACTCCGGTCGCGGCCGGTCCGGAACGGACCTCGGTCGAGATCGCGATGTCGAGAGCCTGAAGCGAAGCTGCCGTCCCTTCGAGATACGCGTTCGCCTTCTCATCACGTGTGACAGACTGGTGGCCCGCACCACGTCCACGGACCCCCTCCGTATGGGACGAGTCGTGGTCTTCGACGATCACGAGGTGGGCGGGCACATCGAGGAGTGTGGCGAGGAGCGATGCCAGC
>DASUQU010000060.1:0-8357 GCA_036280495.1 Thermomicrobiales bacterium
GCCACCTCCATGCCGCGAACCATGCCCGGCACCGCGACCGAACGGGGACCGTAGGCGTTGGCCTGGTCCTTGACCCCGCTGAAACCAACGGTTGAGTGACCAAAATCCTCGGTCAGCTCGTACATGTCGGGGGTCGCGGCGGCGGGCGCCTGACCAAAGTAATCGACGACATGGCGCTCGCCGGTGGCGCGCTGAATCGTCATGAAACCGACGCCGCCAAGTCCGCTCATCCAGGGCTCGACGACACTGATGGCGAACGCCGTTGCGACGGCGGCGTCGACCGCGTTGCCGCCGCGATCGAGGATGTCATTTCCGGCCCGCACCGCCCAGGGGTGCTTTGCGGCGACCATCTGCCGGCTGCCGGCCGCCAAATCTCGCGAGATACGAAGCGTTGTCTCGGTATTCACGAACAGAACCTCGCACGATTGCTCGTTAGTCACTTACACCGCCCGGGCGTCAAGCGGTGGCCAGTCCGCCCATGTAGCATCTTGGTCGGTCTGGTGATGGTTGACGCGAAGCAGATGACCCGCTCAATCCCCGCCCGGCCGCGCTCCGGAGTGGCGATGCTTCCGTTACCAGCATCTCTCCAGTGTGTAGGACCGTGAGTATCGCACCTCGATGGATATCTCCAGAGACGCCCCTGTGAGTACTACGGGGCCTCCGGACCCAGATGCTCCAGCGCCCAGAGAGCAATCGGCCGGTATCGAAGTGGGAGTCAGCTGGGGTCTACAAGAGAAACCAGACCATTCCTATTGATCAGAAGGGTTCTCCGACCTCGCCCGCGATCAACTGCCTGCAACCCGTCGTGGTGTTTGGCTTTCGACTTGCGTAGCCGCCGTGCGTAGGACGGTCGTGTCTCACGCAGAGGCGGCCGAATGCGTATCGGGCGAGCTGTTGGCCTCTCCGTTTTGATCGGTCACTCATGTTGGAGGGTGGCAGCCCTCCACCCTGACACAGGCAAGCATCACGTTCGGGGATTCTGCCACGCTCAATAGTCGCAGTCGGCGGTGAGCGAGACGATACGCTCACGAACCTGAACGAGGAGGGACAACGATGCCATCGACCCCGAAGCTAGGGATCATCCTTCCGGAAGGCGAGGGAGACCTGGACGGCCGCACGCCCCGCTGGAGCGACTATGTCGACATGGCGCGGCTGACCGAAGAGGCAGGATTCGACTCACTCTGGTTCGTTGACCACTTGATCTACCGCAACGATGCATCCGGGCGACCTGCGCAGGGAGCCTGGGAGTGCTGGTCAATCGTTGCCGCGCTCGCCGCCGCTACCAGCCGGGTCGAGCTTGGCTCCCTGGTGACGGCGACCTCCTTCCGTAACCCGGCCCTGCTGGCCAAGATGGCCGACACCATCGATGAGATCAGCGGCGGCCGGTTAATCCTGGGCCTCGGGGCAGGATGGAACGAGATTGAGTACCAGATGTTCGGCTTCCCCTTCGACCACCGTGTCGATCGCTTCGCCGAGGCCTTCACGATCATCTCGGGCCTATTGAGCGATGGCGCCATCGACTTCGAGGGGAAGTACTACTCCGCTCGGGAGTGCGAATTGCGGCCACGGGGACCGCGACCGGGTGGTCCGCCGATCATGGTCGGCTCCCGGGGTCCGCGCATGCTTCGGCTGACGCTGCCGTCCGTGCCGATCTGGAACGGCTGGCTCTGTGATGCCAATAGCTACCCGGAGGCCTACCCGGCCCTGGTCGAGCCGGTCGACGACGTGTGCCGTGAGGTCGGTCGCGACCCGGCGACAGTCGAGCGGACGGTGTCGATCTCGGTTGATCCAAGCGGCCGGCGCGAGTTCCCGCGGCACTGGTACCTCGACGACGATTTGGAGGCCGCTCGTCCTCTGACCGGCGGTCCGGAGGAGATCGCCGCCGGCATCCGGGGGTTCGGCACCCAGGGTGTGTCGCATCTGCAGATCTATCCGATTCCGCCCACCTTGGCGACGATCGAGGCCCTCGTCCCGATCCTCGAGGAGGTCAGACGGCAGGGGTAGGTAGGGGACACGGCACGCTGATCGCCTACCAACTGTGACCGGCTGACTTTCAGGGTTATTGTCCAGGCTCGGCCAGAGCGAGACACTCCTCCATCAGCAGGCGACGCTGCCGTGATCGGGACTCGCTTATCCCCCCAGTCTGCAGTGGGGGCCAGTACGCGGGGGTGATGTGGTCTTGCTCGCTGGCGGGACAGTATCAATGGACGGGAGGAAGCGATGTTCGTCTACGTCGGTGCCTATACCGAGTCCCCGTTGGGCTCTGCCGATGGCATCGCGGTCTTTCGCTTCGATGCCGAGACGGGTGCGCTCCACCCAGTGCAGACCGTATCGGGGGTGGTCAACCCCTCCTGGTTGACCTTCGACGGGCGGGAACAGCTCCTCCTTGCGGTCAACGAGGAGGCCGAGGGGCGTGTCAGCGCCTTTGCCCGTGATGCGGCGACGGGGATGCTGCGCCCGCTGAATGACCAGCACTCCCACGGCGCCGACCCGTGCTACGTGTGTCTCGACCCCTCAGGCCGCTATGTCCTGGTGGCAAACTACTCCGGCGGCACTATCGCCGTGCTGCCGGTCGCCGCCGGCGGCCAGCTCGAAGCGGCAACGTGCGTCATCCATCATCAGGGGTCGAGTATCCGGTCAGAGCAAGAGGGACCGCACCCACACATGATTCGGCCGTCAGGCGATGGCCGCTTTGTCCTGGTCACCGATCTCGGGACTGATCAGGTGCTGGTCTACCGGCTCGACACCAGCACCGGTCAGCTAGCGCTCCACGAGCACGGCACGGCCGTGGCGTCGGCGCATCCCGGCGCGGGGCCGCGCCATTTCGCCTTCGCGCCGAGCGGTCGCACGGTGTATGTCATCAACGAGCTCAACTCCACCCTGACGGTCTACGACTACACCCCGGAGCGCGGCGAGCTCCACGCGCGCCAGGTCGTCTCGACGCTGCCGGATGGTGTGGATGGACCGGCGATCGGGAATTCCTGCGCCCATGTCGCCGTCTCCCCCGACGGCCGCTTCGTCTACGGCTCGAATCGAGGGCACGACAGCATCGCCATCTGGGAGGTCGAGGACGGGAACAGCACGCTGCGGTCAGTCGGACACGAGTCGACCCGGGGGAAGACCCCGCGCAACTTCAGCCTCGATCCGACCGGGTCCTGGGTGCTCGTAGCGAACCAGGAGTCCGACACCATCGTCCCGTTCCGTCGTGATCCGGGCTCCGGCCGCCTCAGCGCCACGGGGCCGGTGACGCAGACACCTTCCCCCGTCGCCGTCCTGTTCAGCTCAGCTTGACGAGCGCGGGTCGTTGCTCGCTGAGCGAGGAGCTCTGTCAGGGGCGGACAAACGTGGCCGGCCAGGAGCGGATTCGGCCCTCGGTCCGGCTATGAGAACCCCAGTTCGTCTCGGCGTGCGGTCTTGACCGGCGGTTCTTCTCTACGTCCTAGCCGCTGGGCAGCGCATCTCCCGTTTCGGAGAGCGGCACGACTGCCACGGCGTCGATCTCGATCAGGAACTCGGGGTTGGCGAGCGCCGAGACGTACGCCACCGTGATGGTTGGTGGCGCACCGCGGTCGCCCCACGCCTCGAGAAATGCACGGAACCCCGGTTCGGCTGGCTGCCCGGCGACCACGTACACGGTCCACTTGACCACATGCTCCAGCCGCGCCCCGGCCCCCGCGAGCGCCCGCTCGACATTCGCCAGGGCCTGGGTGGTCTGCACCCCGATGTCGCCCGCGCCGATGATGGCGCCCTCCGCATCAACCGCGTCCTGCCCACCGACGTAGATCGTTCGCGTGTTCCCCTCAACGGCCACAACTTGGGTGAAGGCCGGATTGCGCAGCATCCCTTCCGGGTTCAGATGCGTCACCCGTCCCGATATTCCTGCCATGCGAAAACCCTTTCATCGGCTTGGATCGCCCTGCCGGGCCCCGTAGCGACGGACTTTAGCCACATTGCCGCAGTCGGCCATGTCGCACCAGCGACGCCGTCCACTGCGGCTCGCATCAACGAAAATCCAACCACACGCGTCGTCGGCACACTCTCGGACTCGGTGCAACGCTCCCGAGATGAACAGATCGATTGCTGAGCGCACCACCGGCCACAGCACCCGGTCCAGCGCGGTCGGGTCATCGTCGCGCGCCAGGACCAGATCCTCCTCCGCCCGTCAACCGTCAGTCATCTGGGCCAAGGTACTGCTCGAGGAAGGCCAGGACCCGGGTGCCGACACGATCCCAGCTGAAGACATCGTGGCCGGCACCCGGCACCTCGACGGCTTCCACGGCGACTCCGGCTTTCCGCAGGGCCGCTACCAGCCGCCGCGCATGGGCAACCGGCACTACCGTATCGCGCACCCCGTGAACGACCAGGAAAGGGGCGGACTCCCGATCAACATGACTCACGGGTGAGGCATCGCGGTAGACATTCGGCACCTGCGTGATCGTCCCACCGAAGAGCGCCCGCGCCACATCCATGTCACCGGGGTTGGCCGGCGGGATGGTGCCGTCCATCGGTCCGGCAAGGGCCACTACGCAGCGAGCGCGACTGGAGAGGGCGGTCAGGTTGCGATCGGGCGTATCCCGGGCGTCTCGCACCCCGAGGTGAGCGGCCAATCCGGCTCCTGCGGAGATGCCGTAGGCGCCAAGGCGCTCCGGATCAACACCGTAGGTCGTCGCGTGGGCTCGCACCCAGCGCGCGGCCCGCTGCACATCCGCGAGGGGAGCCGGCCAGACCGGACCCGGTCGCCCTGGGTCGACAAGGCGATAGTCGAGGGCCACCGCGACATAGCCGGCCTCGGCCAGGTGCCGGCCGGCGGCGACGATGTCCGCATCGGTGCGAGAGCCACCGACAAACCCACCCCCGTGGATGAGGAGAACCGCCGGACTTGGCCACTCGCGCTGACGCGGAGCGTAGATGTCGAGGAGGAGCGCCCGATCCTCCACCTCCGCGAAGGGAATCCCGGCCTCTATCGTCACCGGCGGTGAGATCCGGAGCCGGTCAATCACCCAGCGCACGAGCGCAAGGGCGGGAATGAGGGCGCCGGCCGCGAGCAGAGTGCGACGCGTACCTATGAGTCAACTCCGATCGTCGATTGTGGGAAGCGCCCTGACTCGTCAAGGCACGCGAGTGAGCGGAAGACCTTCGCTCCCCAATAGGCGTTCCTGTCATCACAGTCAAGACCCGAGTTACAGGCCACAAAATCTAGAGCAGCAGTCGGCTTTCTTCCGATAACAGCGATTAATTATAGGAAGAAGTGCGGGGACGGTAATTGCCACGGGCAAGCTCCCGGTGATGCGGACGCATGTCACGAAGGTCCTTCGTCGCTGAGCCGAGCTGCGCTGGGTGGCGTCTCAGCGTGATGCGAGGGGTTCCGGCCATTCGTGGTGCGGTAGGAGTTCTTGCAGGGTCACGACCTTGGTCGTCCCCAGCACGACCTCCGTCGCGAGGTTGGCCTCATCGATCTGCCGGATGAACTCGCGGCACCGGCCGCACGGCGGCACCACGTGCATCTCGCCTTCGCGGTCGTCACGCCAGACGGCGACGATCCTGGCGATCCGGTACTCCCCGGCGGTGACCATCGCCGCGATCGCGGCGTGCTCGGCACAAAACCCGGTCCCAGACCCGGTGTCGATGCAGACGCCACAGAAGACGGTGCCGCGGTCCGTGACCAGTGCCGCCGCCACGTCCCCGAACACCCGGCCGTCCGCCGTGGTATGCGGGTTCAACACTCCCGCCGCCATCGCGATCAATTCGTCGTTCGTCATCTCGACTCTGCCCTATCGCGCGACTGCCTATCTGACCGCGGATGCGACAAGCCGGTGTCCCCGGCGTCAAAGAATCTGCTTTTCTCAGGTCCATAGAAGTTCAAACTCTTTAGACCCTTTAAACCCTTTGAATTCTTCAAACCCTTCGCCGCGCTCCTCCACCATCCGGAAAACTGAGCTCCCCCACGTCGTCACCATTCGCCCCTTCTCCTGTCCCCGGCGGACCGGGTACCCGCCACGGGGCGCCCTCCGGGCCGGGCGGTTAGGGGGTGAGGGCATCCCCAGAAGGTCATCACCTTTATCACCTTCGTCAACTTTGCCATCTTTGCCAGCTTCGACGCGTGCATCACGCCTCGCTAGCATCCTCGAGAGCGTCGCTGAACATCTGACGATAGTGTCGGTACCAGTCAGACTGAAAGCGCTCTTCGGGGTCGTAGCGCCGCTTCTCGCGCAGGAACTCGACGAACCGCGGGTATGCGGCTTCCACCTGCTCCCTGGTGGCCCAGCGGTGGTAGGTCAGGTAGTAGCTGCCGCCGTAGGTCAACGCGCGGTCGATCAGGCGCCGGAAGGCATCGCCGGCCGCCGCTGCAATCCCTTCTGGCGTGTGGTCGACATGCAGATTGAAGATGACGCAGGCCCACGGCTGCCGCGCCCAGGCGAGGACCGTCTCGTCGTCCCGTTCAATCAGCCGCACCGTGCCGTAGATGACCGGTGTCTGATGGGTTCGGAAATCCTGCGCCACCTCGGCCATGAACGACGGCAGATCACGGCGCGGCACGTACAGCTCGGTGATCATCTCCGAGCCGGGTGACCTCGCCCCTAGTCTCTCATCGAGCGCAAGGTGGTAGCCGTCGTGGTAGTCAGCCATCTGATGTAGGTCCGACCAGTACAGTTGCCCGTCCGTGGCCAGGTAGTGCTTGGTGTAGGCATCGCTGGCACGGCGGGGATCGGCGTGCGATAGGTGGAACAGCTCCTCCCAGTCGGCACGGGAGAGCGTCCGCTGCTCGTCCGGGATCGGGGTGTCGGCGGTGACGGCGACGTAGCAGGAGCAGATGCCTTCCTTAAGGAAATCGGCACTCGCGGGGTCGATGGCGAACTGGAAGTCCCCGTAGCCACGGCCATCGTCCGCGCGCGCTTCGAGCGTCGCCACGACCTCGTCGATCGCGCGCAGGGTGACGTCCCGGCGCATCTTGCGCCGCGGCGCGAGCCGAAGGCGGACCGAGACGATTGGCCCAAATAATCCGTAGCCGCCGATGGCGAGGCGGAAGAGCGCCGCATTCTCGACTCGCGAACACCGGCGCAACGTGCCGCTGGCGTCGATGAGAGTAAAAGCCACCACGTCGTCGACGATCGGACCGCGCCCCAGCACGCGGCCATGGACATTCGAGGAGAGCGCCCCACCGAGGGTCAGCCGGTCGGCGCCGGTCTGCTTCTGGATGATGCCCCAGGGATACGGCTGTCCGACCTGGATCGCATGCAGCCAGGCGATCAGTGCCGGCCACATGATACCGGCCTCGGCTTCGACCTCACCTCGCTCCGGGTCAAAGTCCAGCACGCGGTCGAGCCCCGTCATGTCGAGCAGATCGAGACCGGCGCCGAACTGCTGCCCACCCATCGCGTGACGGCCGCCGGCGATGGTCAGGTCGCGACCCGCGGCGCCTGCCGCGAGCACCGCGTCCCGAACGTCTGCCACCGACGCTGGCCGCAGCACCCGCCGCACCAGCGTCGCGTTGAGTTGGGCATGGACGTCGTTGACGAGCATCCCACGATCGGTCACCGCCGAAGACTCCTCTGCATCTCCGCCCCGCCATCCGGTCGGCGGTGGCGCGACGCGGCCGTCCCTGGCTGTTGGGTACACTTGGCGCATTGGGCCCTTACTCACCACGAGGCGAGAACGGCCCCTGAAGGGATCATCGATGGCTGAATTTACCGCAGAACAGGCTCGTGAGAATCTGAAGAACGTCTTCGATCCGGAAATCGGTATCAATATCGTCGATCTCGGGCTCGTCTACGATGTTGACGTCTCCGACAGCGGCGACGTCCTGGTCACCATGACCCTCACCTCGCTCGGCTGCCCCCTGGGACCGGTCATCGTCCAGGAGGTGACCAACGCCATGAGTGACCTGCCGAATCTGGGCGAAGTCGACGTCAAGCTCGTCTGGAGCCCGGCCTGGTCACCGGATATGATGTCCGAGGACGCCCGCGACGAGCTGGGGATTTGGTGAGACGGCCAGTCGGCCAGATCAGTAGACGGCATGTAGGGGCGCCGCAGGCGTCACCCGGCGTCCGCCGCCCTATCACCCATCACCTATCACCCATCACCCTCGTCATCCTCTTCTGCGCTACGCTCCTTCTCAGCGGCTGTGCAACGGGCTCGCCCTCGATCGTCGCTCCAGTTGCCCCTGAGACTTCCTCCCAGAATATAATCCCGCCGGCCGAGCCGGCTGAGGAATCCAGCGCCCCCGAGTCTGAGGCGGGAGCCATCGTTGCGCCGGAGACAGCTGCGCCATCTGCCGAAATCCAACCGGCCGCGATCGACACGACAACCCAGGTTGGCAGCGTGGCTGCCGAGTCGCTCGATCCCTCAGCGCCCGAGGT
>DASUQU010000061.1:0-6446 GCA_036280495.1 Thermomicrobiales bacterium
CTCGATGCGATCGCCGACGCGCGGCCACTCCGTCGGTCCGTCAAGCGCCATCACGCCGTGCTCGGCCGAGAACTTGATCGCCTGCACACCCTCGATGCCGCGGGCAACCGGAGCCTTCTGACTGGGATCGATCGCGCGACGACCGGCGTCGACGATAATGCGATCCTCGGTGGGACGGCTGGTGACCGTCGTCAGCAAGGTAAGCGCGGGCTCGACCGGTGACTCCAGCGCGCGATAGTAGCCGTCACCCATCGTCGCGCCTCCGGCCTGGACCTCGGTGATGCCCGGCTGTGGTGCGGCATGCAGGTAGGTGCCACTCCCCCCACAGGAGACAATGTCGACGGGGAGTCCCGCGGTCCGGACGGCGTCCGCCGCTCCGGTCAGCCTGCCGATCGCCTTCGCGATCTCCTCCCGTCGAGGTTCACGATCGGCGATGTAGGTGGCGTGGCCCTCCCAGGCCATCAGGCCAGAGAAGCGCAGATAGGGTGAAGCGTCAACGGTCTTTGCTAGCGCGACCGTCGGTTCACCGGGTGCAACGCCGCAGCGCTTCATCCCGGAATCGACTTCGACCAGAACTCGCGGCCTTACGCCGAACGAGGCCGCGGCGTCGTCCAGTTCGCGCACGTTGGCGGGGTTATCGACACAGACGATCACGTCGGCTCCGGTCGCGGCGATCAGCGCCGCCAGGCGCCGCGTCTTGATCGGGCCCACAACCTGATTGGCGATGAGGATATCCATGATGCCGCTGGCTGCCATGACCTCGGCCTCGCTGACCTTGGCGACGGTCACGCCGATAGCGCCCGCAGCCATCTGGCGGTGCGTGATGGTCGGGCACTTATGCCCTTTGGCGTGTGGTCGCCACTGCACCCCATGCTGGCGCATGGTGCCCGCGATGTGGGCGATGTTGCGGTCCATCGTCTCGATGTCCACGAGCAGCGCCGGCGTATCGAGCGCGCTCACCGGCATCCCAACGAGCGTCGTCAGCATGGATCGTCTCCGTCTCTTCTCCAGTCAATGGTTGTGGCAGCAGTATGGCCGATGGAAACGCGGGGTGATAGGGTGATGGGGTGAATCAGGTATCGCGAACGGGACGAGCGGTGTCCCGGCGCTGACCCCTCATCCCCGACCCTTCTCCCTTCGGAGCGAGGAGAAGGGAGCCGTGCCGAGTAGTTGCGGCAAGCCCTCTCTCCTATCGTCGACGCGAGAGGGGCTTGGAGGTGAGGGCATGTTTAGGAGACGCAACTCGTGACTTCATCCACGGAAACGGCGCCGTACGGCTCCTGGCGCTCGCCAATTACCAGCGATCTCATCTCTGGGAAGCGCGTCGGCGTCATCAGCCCTCGTATTGACAGGGATGACGTCTACTGGATCGAGAACCGCCCGGAGGAGGCCGGACGCTCGGTTGTCGTCCGTCGCGCCCCGGACGGGACGATCGCCGATGCGATTCCAGCGGGATTCAACGCTCGCACCCGCGTCCACGAGTACGGTGGCGGCGCGTACACGGTGCGAGACGGCGTGCTCATCTTCGCGAACTTCGCCGATACCCGGCTCTACCGAGTCGACGGCACCATAGCGCCGCGGCCGATCACGCCGGAAGGCGCGTTGCGCTACGCCGACGTGATCTTCGATCAGGATCGCGCGCGACTCATCGCGGTGCGCGAGGACCACTCCGGCGATGGGGAAGCGGTCAATACCATCGTCGCGCTCGACCCTGAAGGCGACGAGAGCGGCGGCATGGTCCTCGCCTCCGGCGCCGACTTTTACTCCAATCAACGTCTCAGCCCCGACGGTCGGCGGCTGGCCTGGCTGCAATGGAATCATCCCAATATGCCGTGGGATGGCTCAGAGCTGTGGGTCGGCGAGATTGGCGAGGATGGAATGATCGCTTCCTCTGAGCTGACCGCCGGTGGCCCCCAGGAATCGATCTTCCAGCCCGAGTGGGCGCCCGACGGCACCCTCTATTTCGTCTCCGACCGCACTGGCTGGTGGAACCTCTATCGTCGCGGCGGTGAGGGCGACGAGGCCGTGGCGCCGATGGACGCGGAGTTCGGATTGCCTCAATGGGTCTTCGGCATGGCGACCTACGCCTTCCTCAACCCGCGGACGATCCTGGCTACCTACACCCGCGACGGCAAATGGCATTTGGTAACCATCGATACCGAATCCGGTCAGCTCACCCCGGTCGAGAATCCGTTCACCGAGATCGATGAGCCGTTCGCGGCCGAGGGCGTCGCGGTAATGATCGCGGGGAGTCCGACCCTGGCCACGGCGGTAGTGCGCTACGACCCGGCCGGTGGAACATTCGAGACGCTCAAGCGCTCGCTCGAGGTCGAGATCGACCCCGGTTATCTATCGATCCCCGAACCAGTTGAGTTTCCAACCGAGAACGGCCTCACGGCCCATGGCTTCCTTTACCTGCCGCGGAACAAGGACTTCGTCGCGCCGGAAGGCGAGCTACCGCCGCTGCTCGTGCAGAGTCATGGTGGACCGACCAGCGCCACCTCGACCGCGCTCAGCCTGCCGAACCAGTTCTGGACGTCCCGCGGGTTCGCCATCCTCGACGTCAACTACGGCGGCAGCACCGGTTACGGGCGGCCCTACCGGCAGCGATTGAATGACGCCTGGGGCATCGTCGATGTCGACGACCACGTCAACGGGGCGACGAATCTGATCGAGCGCGGGCTCGTCGATCCTGACCGCACCGCCATTCGCGGCTGGAGCGCCAGTGGCTACACGACGCTCGCCACTCTGGCGTTCCACGATCTTTTCCGCGCTGGCGCCAGCCACTTCGGCATCAGCGACTTGGAGACGATGACGACCGACACTCACAAGTTCGAGTCTCGCTACCTCGACGGGCTGATCGGGCCCTATCCCGATCGTAAGGACATCTACATCGATCGCTCGCCGATCCATCACCTGGAGGGATTCACCGAGCCCCTGATTCTCTTCCAGGGTAGCGAGGACACGGTGGTGCCGCTCGATCAGGCGGAGACGATGTACGAGGCGATGGCAGCCCGCGGTTTACCGGTGACGCTGGTCGTCTTCGCTGGCGAAGGGCATGGGTTCCGCCGAGCGGAGAACATCCGACGCGCCCTCGAAGGAGAACTTGATTTCTACGGGCAGGTCTTCGGCTTCACACCGCACGGGGACATCGAGCCGGTGACCATCGCCAACAAGGAGTGAGCTATGGCCACGGCGGCTCGTAAGGTCATCGTCACCTGCGCCATCACGGGGTCAATCCACGTCCCGTCGCAGACGCCATATCTGCCGATCACGCCCGATCAGATCGCCGAGAATGCGATCGGCGCAGCGAGCGAAGGCGCGGCGATCCTGCATCTGCACGCCCGCAATCCCGAGACCGGTCAGCCGACTCCTGATCCGGAGGTCTTTCTACGTTTCCTGCCCCGCATCAAGGAGAGTACCGACGCGGTCATCAACATCACCACGGGCGGCGCGCAGACGATGACGATCGACGAGCGATTGGCCGGCCCGCTGCGAATGAAGCCTGAGATGTGCTCGCTCAACATGGGATCGATGAATTTCGGTCTCTACCCCATGGCCAGCCGCATCAAGGAGTTCAAATTTGACTGGGAGCCAGGGTATCTGGAGATGTCGCGAGGACATATCTTCCGCAATACCTTCGCCGACATCGAGCGCCTGCTGGAGACAATGGGCGCGCACGGAACCCGCTTCGAGTTCGAGTGCTACGACGTCGGACACCTCTATAACCTCGCGCACTTCCTCGATCGCGGGATCGTCCAGCCACCGGTCTTCGTCCAGACCATCTTCGGCATCCTCGGCGGTATCGGCACTGACCCCGAGGATCTGCTGCACATGAAAAGGACAGCTGACCGCCTACTGGGGAACGATTACATCTGGAGCATCCTTGGGGCGGGTCGTCACCAGTTCAACCTGATCACCATGGGCGCGATCATGGGCGGCAACGTCCGCACCGGCATGGAGGACAACATCTATCTCGGCAAGGGCGAGCTGGCTCGATCCAACGCCGACATGGTCGCGAAGACGGTGCGCATCTTGCGCGAGCTTTCCCTGGAACCGGCTACGCCTGACGAGGCGCGCACCATGCTCGGTCTCAAAGGGGCAGAGCATGTCGGGTTCTGAAGCCGTGACACTTCATCACGTGATGCGATGAGCTCTGATCTCAAGCACGATGTCAGGCAGCAGCTTTCTGACCTGCTCACTCGCGTGATCGACTGGCTCAAGTTCGCGGAGGCGAAAAACACCGGTTCCGTCGGACTGTCCTCCACCGGGCTCGGCGTTATCGTTACGTTCCTGGTGGCCGGACCGGAGATTCCACCGCTGGCAGGTGTCGGACTCGCCGTTGGCGCCTTAGCCTTGATGCTCAGCCTCCTGCTGACCGTCGCCTCGTTCCTCCCCTCGACAAACCTGGAGAAGCACCTCGTCGGGGAGCGGGAACGGCCCACCACTCGGGACAACCTCCTCTATTACGGGCATCTGGCCCGCTATGAGCCGAGAGCTCTGGTCGAAGCGATCGCCGAGATGTATTTTGAGCAGGAGGGCGAGACGTATGCACCGAGCAAGCTCGACATCGATCTCGCGGCACAGATTGTCACGAACGCGCGCATCACCGTACGCAAGCTCGCGCTCTACAGATACTCATTGCTCCTGTTCGGGTTTGGCGTGCTGTTTGCCTCCGCGGCCATGGCACTGGCGGCATTCCTAGCCTAATCCGCTCTTGCAACCAGGCGGCGCAATCCCTGGACCCAAGGGCTACGCGGATTCCTTCCGTGACATCGTGTAGAAGTTGAAGGTTCCGATATTGATCGGGTTGAAGACGAAGCCCTCGATGTCGTTGCGCAGCACCGTCGTCCACTGGCGTTGCATGTAGTAGATCGCCGGCGGGTCGTCACGGGAGATGATCTGCTGGATCTCGCTCAACGCTGCCTGGTACTTGGCCTGGTCCGGCTCATCGCGGACGGCGTCGAAGAGCTCCTGCACGCGCTCGTTGCAGTAGTAACCAGCGTTCGTCCCGGCTGAACCCCACTGGTCGCAGGCGATCTGCGGGTAGAGGTGGTTATAGGCGTCGTTGTAGTCCGGCCACCAGAACCAGGGCATCATGTTGGGTCGCTCCTCGGCCGGCATATCACCGAAGATGAAGCCGGTAAAGGTGCTCAGGTCGACCTCCTGAAGGCTGAGATTGATCCCGATCTGGGACAGATTCTGCTGGAAGAGCTGAACGGCGGCCTTGACGTCCTCGTACCCCGTTTCCATGGTCAGAACGAGCTCGGTGCCTTCGGGCACGCCCGCCGTGGCAAGCAGCTCGCGCGCTTTGTCCAGGTCAGTCGTGTACTGAAACGTCTCGGGGTCGAAGCCGGCCACGAGCTCGGAGACGCCACCGATGGCGCGCTTGCCGTAGCCCCTGAAGACCCCCTCGATCACCTCGTCATAGGGGAACGCCCAGCACATCGCCTGCCGCGCCTCTGAGGTCGCCAGGGGTCCGGCCTCGGTGAGGATCAGGTAGTCGACCTCGGCGCTGTAGGAGCGGTCGATGACCAGATCCTGGTTCGCCGCCAGCGCCTCGCTTGCCTCCGGGGTGAGGTTGTCGACGATGTCGACCTCCCCCTGCTCGATCAACTGCCGTCGCGTCTCGTTTTCCGAGATGACGCGGAAGATGACGCGGTCGAAGTGATTCCCTTCCCAGCCGCCCCAGTAGTCGTCGTAGCGCTCCAGGACCAACTGCTGCTCCGGCTCGAACTCGACGATCCGGTAGGGTCCGGTCCCAAGCCCTTCCTCGTTGAGCTGCGCCCAGCCGTGCCCGAAATCGCCATCGACCTCGTTTTGCATGGCGACGGGGACGTTCATGATGAGCGGGCCGTACTGACTCGAGAGGTAAGCCTCCAGCAGCGGCTGCGGTTCGCCACAGTCGAAGACCACCGTGCGCTCGTCAGGTGCTGTGATCTGCGCCGGATCCTGGATGAAGCGCCGCATGGCGCCGGCCGGTCCCAGCCCCATCGTCAGAAATCGTTCGAAGGACGCCCGGACCACCTCGGCATCGACTGGCGTGCCGTCATGGAACGTCACGCCGGAACGGATGGTGAAGGTCCAGACGCTCTTGTCCTCGTTCGGCTCCCAGCTCTCAGCCAGGACCGGCACGTATTTATCGGTCGCACTCCCCTCGAGCGCGATCAGCCCCTCGTAGGGGCCGCGGAGGGGCATGGCCGACCGGTAGTCGTAGACGGAATGCGGATCGAGGTCGGACGGTGACCCGTTCATGGCGATGGTCAATGTTGCGGGGTCGGCCTGCAAGCGGAGCGAAGACGCCGCCGACACGTTCGTGAGCCCGCCGAGAGTTGCGGTTACTGGAACGACACCTGCCGCGGCAGCGGCGCGCAACAGCGAGCGACGGTTGAGACGCGCGCACGCGCAACGCTGACCCACTCGCTCCCGATCGAACTGGCTCATGG
>DASUQU010000062.1:0-5814 GCA_036280495.1 Thermomicrobiales bacterium
CAACAATCCAGACGAGCATCCAGCATCGTTCGCGAACCCGGGGAGGCCGTGATCCGCAGGAGTCTGTTCCAACCGGTGCCGTTCCTGCACCTCCGGAACTCCGAGCTGTACGGAGTCTCGCGAAACTGCCGGGTGACGCCCTGCGAGGTGCAGAAAATGTCGCCGGGAATCCACCCCCCATCGCCGATCCGCCGCCACAGTTCGGCATACTCGTCGGTCCGAGCCTTTTCCTCTGGGAGCGAATGGTCGTGGTCGCTCATCACTGCGCTCTAGCGGAATTCGCTAACTGACGTGAAGCGCTGGAAACGAGTCGTGCGGTGCACAGCGGGGCTAGCTGCTGCCCGTCCACTACACTCTTGCTGCCAAAAAGCGCCGCTCCGCCCCGGCACGGCCAACCTCCATTGCAGTTGGCGAACCCGACAACCGTGGTCGAGTCGACAATGTCGGCGACAGACATCTGGGGCCGACCCCGGGGGCACGATGTCCGTCTGCGATCTGCGATGGTTAGCTAGCCATAGCCAGCGTGCTCGTCACCGGGATCTTTTCCGGCGAGACTGCACTTCGGGGCCCCCGCCAGGCGTTCTCCGGCGAGAGGATCTCGTCCGTAGCGACGAATCCTGAGATAACGGTGCGGGACCGTTGGATCGTGGACATCGTCATCTCCTTTGGCAACATCTGCCGCGTGAACAGTGGCTCAGGTTGCCACGGCACCAGGCGACCTGAGACCCTGGATCGACGGAGCTCACCCAATGCGAGCCCTACCGGATTGCGGCCGAATGGCCTTCTCCTGGTATGTCGTCAGCATCCTCCTCGCCCCCTGACGTTGCCAGACGCAATGCCCACGCATCGCGAACAGATGGAGAACAGATACGACCGCAGTACGGGGCAATCCATTTGGTAAACTGCAGGGGAACATCGGAAAAACGCCCCCAACCAGTCAGCGCGTGGAACCAGGTAGGGCGGCGATGCGAGAGAGCGGGACCTCATTCGGTGACGTGCTGCGCCGGTTGCGCACCGCTGCGTCGCTGTCCCAGGAGGACCTGGCCGAGCGGTCCGGACTCAGCCAGCGCGGCATCAGTGATCTGGAGCGTGGTCTGAGGCAGGCTCCCCGGCTGGAAACCGTGCGGATGCTCGCCGATGCCCTCGACCTTTCGGTCGGCGACCGTACGGCGCTGATCGCCGCTGCCCGCCCAGGCGTCCTCCCAGTGAGGGTCACAGGACCCTCGCTACTCCCTCGTCCCTCCTTGCCGACGCCATTGACCCGGCTCATCGGGCGTGAGACGGAACTCGTGGCGCTGCGAACCGCACTGCGGGACGACGAGGTCCGACTGCTGACGCTGACCGGACCCGGCGGCGTGGGCAAGACGCGACTGGCAATCGCGGTGGCCAGTGAGATGCAGGGCACCTTTCCCGACGGGATCGTCTTCGTCGATCTCTCACCGCTGACCGATCCTGACCTTGTTGTGCCCGCGGTAGCCGCCGCACTCGGTGTCCGGGAGTCGCCTGGATTGCCGCTCCTCAACACGCTCGTCGCGTACATTGCCTCAAAGCAACTTCTTCTACTTCTCGACAACTGCGAGCAACTACTTGCGGCCGCGCCGGATCTGACGGCACTATTGGAAAACTGTCCGGGCGTGACCATGCTCGCCACCAGTCGTACGGTTTTGCGTGTGCGCGGCGAGCATGCGTTCCCGTTGGCGCCGCTGCCGCTGCCCGCTGGCGACTGGCTGCCGGCGCTCGAGGAACTGGCGCAAGTGCCCGCCATGGCGCTCTTCATCGAGCGGGCAACGGCGGTTAAGCCGGACTTCGATCTGACGACGGCCAATGTCGCCGCCGTCGCCGCTATCTGTCAGCGCCTCGACGGGCTACCGCTCGCCATTGAGCTCGCCGCCGCATGGGTCAAGGTTCTGCACCCGGACATGCTGCTGCCGCGGTTGGCGCCCCGACTCCCGCAGCTGACGGGTGGCGGGCGCGACCTGCCAGCACGACAGCGGACGATGCGCGATGCCATCACTTGGAGCTATGACCTGCTCTCGCCCCAGGAGCAAGCCTTCTTCCGCCGCTTGGCAGTCTTTGCCGGAGGGTTCACCCTCGCGGCGGCAGAGAGCGTCGCGAGTAGCGGGTGGAGCGAGGCGACGAGGGCGCCCGTTAGCCCCGCCCTCGCCACGCTCGATCTGGTGGGCTCGCTGCTCGAAAAGAGCCTGCTGGAGCCGATGGCGAAGTCGGCGAACGGGGCTGGGGACGACAAGCGATTCCGGATGTTGGAAACAGTGCGGGAGTTCGGGATCGACCGATTGGCGGCGGCCGGCGAGATGGACAACGCGCGGGAGCGGCATGCGACCTACTTCCTCCAGCACTCTGCCAGCGCGACGCAGGACTTCTCAATGCTGGATGTGGATATCCTGATCCGTTTGGCCCCCGAGCGAGACAATCTGCGCCTCGCCCTGGCCTGGTTCGACGAACGCGGCGACACCGACGCGCTGCTCCGGTTGTCCGCCATGGGGTTCGGGCTCTGGTTCGCGCCGGGTCTCTATATGGAGGGGCTCCGGTGGTTCGAACAGGCCCTCGCGCGATCGCACGACGACGTGTCCGAGGCACGGGCGGTAGTGCTCGACGGCGCGGCAACGCTGGCCATCTTCCAAGGGGACTACGACCGGGCCGGGGCATTCATTGCCGAAGAACTGCGGCTGTCCCGGGAGCTAGGCGGTCCCGTGCTTGTTGGCAGAGCGCATACCGCTGCGGGATTGCTCGCGTATCGGCGAGGGGAGTTTGGTCGGGCCGAAGACCTGGTGGAGGAAGCCTGTCGGATCTTGCGCGAACATGTCGATGCCCTTCCGGAGCCGGTGCTCCGTCTCGGTGCGGCGATCCTCGAACTCGGGGATATCGCTCTCGCCCAAGAACAGTTCGATCGGGCTGCGCGGCACTATGAAAACGCCTTCGCGCGCTTTGAACTAGGACACAACCTGTGGGGGATGATCGATGCGCAGACCGGGCTAGCCGCCGTCAACTTATGCACCGGAAACGTCGAGCGGGCTGCAATGCTCTATGTGGAGAGTGTCGACCGAGCTGAGGATGTAGGCGCCACGGTGCTCGTCGCCAGCGCGCTGCTCGGGTTAGCGGCAGTTGCTGCGGAGTCCGGGCGTCCCGAGGAGGGAGCGCGCCTGCTAGGCGCCGCACTGGGCATCGCCGACTTCCTCAGCGCACCCATGTTCCCGAGAGACCGGCCGGTTCGCGACCGCTGTCTCGCCGCCTTGACCGCAGCACTGGGGTCGAACCGTCTCGCTGCTCCCCTGGCGGCGGGGGAGACCCTCACCCTGGAGGCGGCGATCGCAGAGGCCCAGACGGTCGCTGCCGCGGTGATGGCATCGCCCTGAAGACGCCTCCCCTGCGTCTGAGCGCGGAGATAGTTATGGCGCGCCGCCGCTATGACGCGCGCAGGAGGTTACCAAGGCCGACCTACCACGAGGCACCGCTGCCTTCCTTTTCATGGATATAGAAGGCAGCACCGATGGGCGCGCTTGGACGTGGGACGCGGCCTCTGTAAATAGTTCGGGCTATGGGCATCAACCATCGGCAGTGTCCCCGCCGGCTGACCGTCGCGCGCCTTCCAGCGGAGGCCGTAATACGCAGTGGTCTATTCCGACGCGTGCCGTTCCTGCGCCTCCGGAACTCCGAGGTGAATGGAGTCTCGCGAAACTGCCAGGTGAGGCCCTGCGACGTGCAGAACTTGTCGCCAGGGATCCACCCTCCATCGCCGATCCGCTGCCACAGTTCGGCGTACTCGTCGGCCCGAGCCTTCTCCGCTGCCGGGGTATGGTCGCGATCGCCCATCACGGCGCTCCTTGTGGGATTCGCGAGCTGACATCAAGAGCGGGAAACGAGGCAGTCGGTGCTCCGCGGGGCTCGTTGCTGCCTGGCCACTCGGCACTTGCTGCACAAAGCGCTGCACCGCCCGGCACCGCCACCCCCATTGCAGTTGGCAACCCCGCCAACTGTGGCCGCGTCGACACGACTGGCCATGATCTTGAGTCGCTGCCCAGGGGCACGCTGGCCCCTACGATCGGCGATGGTCAGCCAACCTCACGCGGCATGCTCGTCGTCGGGGTCATTTCCGGCAAGACCGCACGCCGGGGGACTCCCGCGAAGTGTTCTCCGGTGCGGATCAACGCCGCGCCGACGTTCTGCCGCAGCGCGTGCGCGCAGGTCGCCAGGCGACCCTTCACGTCGGCCCAATGCCAACCGAAATCGACCAGGTCGTCGAGTTCGTCGGCAGTGAATTCACGGCGTCGGCCGTGGGCGTCCCGCGGTCCCCAGCGGGTGTCGCTGATCGCTATTACCACGATCGCTGCCCGGAATTGGTCCATCTGCATCTCCTTATTTGTCCATTTCACGTCACCGTTGCGTCCGCTCACACTTCCTTGAGGAGCACGATGGCCCAGAGACCGGATGGGTGCTGTCCTTAGCTTCGTGGCTGACCCAGTTCGCACTCGAGGCCGTCATACCGCCCCGGGGACCCGCCTTATACGCCGGCTTCCGGCGTCGTTTCCAGGGGGACGCCACTCCCGGGAACACTCGCGAGACGTTCTCCGGCGCGGACTAGCGCCGCTCCGATCCTCTGCCGCAGCAGCGCGACAACCGGCGTGTGCGCCTGCGGCATGGCGCGAATAGGCTTCAGCAGCCACGCCACCTCGGATTCGGCTTGCCAGCCGCGCTGTCGCTCCAGCGCGGCCAGGGAGAGACCAGCTTGGTAAGACCCCGTGCTCGTCCGTAGGATCACCGCAATATCGTGTGACTGAATCCGGGCCTGACCCATTGTTGTATAGGCGTTCATGCGTGGTCTCCTCTCCTGCTGCACCTCCCTATTCGGGGGTGGCGGGGATCGTGAGTGATCGCGTGGTCATTCCGCGCGGTCCGCGAGTGCCGCGGCCCGTGCGGGGTGATGGGCAGCGCGTTGGCGATCCGGTCGTCGCTATTGGCCTTCACCGCGTTCTCCTGATGGAGGCCGCTTCACAGCAGGGCGGACTCGGCGCGCGTGCCGCGTGCGAGGGCTGTCGGAAGGTAGTCAGCGCTCCTCGACTCCTCGCTCGCAGGGCCGGCGGCCACGACAATGGTGAGGGCTTCCTCCGGCAACCGGCGCGGAAAGCCGGACGATCGGTGACGAGACCACCATGGTCCGGCTCCTGTGCCGCGACGACGACCCGCGCTTGCTGCGTGTCGTGCTGTCTCGCTATGGCGTCACGATCGCATCAGGGACGGCGCGGCTCGCCTCCACGGAGCCATAGCCGCTTGTCACATCCCACGACTTAGCGGCCGCTGCCGCAAATGCTAGATATTTATCCTGGCCGCCGTAGCCGCTTGTGTCATCCCAGGACGGACCGATGGCGGCCTCGGCCTCATGCCCGGTGGGCGTGTAGCCGCTCACCCCGTCCTCGTGCCCGATGGCGGTCCGGCTTGCCTCCACCGCGCCGTAGCCACTCGACTCGTCCCAGGCGAGCGCCGCGGCCACCACCGCGCGCAGGGCTTCCTCGGGTTCCGGCGCGCTCGCGGGGCTTGGTGCCCACCGCACATCAGCCGGTACCTGGGCCGTGATCGTGACCGGGGCAACAGGCACCAGGGCCGGATCCTGGTCCTGGGCGGCGAGAACCGGCTCTTCGGCGAGGTCCTCGTCCTGCCCGTGGACGGCGATCGGGGCGGCGAGGGTGAGCAGGAGCACGGCGACGAGGCTTGAGACCGCTGTTCGGGACCGATGGATCGTGTGCATTGCGATGTCCTTTCTTGAGATTCCGACGTGCGAACGGGGTCCCAGGTCGCGAC
>DASUQU010000063.1:0-6280 GCA_036280495.1 Thermomicrobiales bacterium
TTATCCCCACTTTTCCCCACAGTTATCCACAACGACGCCGGCAAGACGGTAAGACGGCAAGGAAGAGCGGCGTCGAGGAGGCGAGAAGCACCCTCGTCCTCTCCTCTCCCCCTTCGAGCGAAGCGACCTCCCTTCTCCCCCTGAGGCGGTGCAGCCGCCGGCACCCCTGAGCGAAGCGACACCCCTTCCACCCTGCGTACGTACGCGCGGAGTTACTAGAAAAAGAACTAATGTTCTGGTATCATGAAAGCAACGACGCGCCGCTCCGGGTGGAGCGGCGAGACCCCGCAGGAGGATGTCATGTTCCTCGGTTGGTACGACCCCGACCGCAAGAAGCCGGCTCGCGCCAAGCTTGCCGAAGCCATTGCCCGTTATGAAGAGAAGTTCGGACGAACGCCACTCTTCTGTCTCACCAGTCCCCAGGACGCCGCCGATCTGGCCGAACCGTCCCGCAAGTTCCCGGGAGAACCGCCGGTTTCGATCCAGGCCCGGGGGTACATCGCCCGCTGGACCTTTTACATCGGAGAGGACGCCGGAGAGACTCCGGCGAGCGCCGAGGAGCCCGCCGCGGCATGATCGCCAGTCGGATTGCGCGAAAGGAAGTGCATCGCTTCTGCTAGAGTTGCCGCGCTCCCCGCGCGGCCGCTCACTGCCTCGCGCACTCCTTCCAGGTGATTGACGCCGTGGATGACGAACGCGCCGGGACGCCGCCAAGCGGCGACCCGGCTTCCGGGCACGAATCGCAAGAGATTCCGCGGGAAGATCTCGATCACCCGGCGGCGGACCCGCGCATCACCATTGCCGGCCGCTATGCGGTCGATCTGCAATCTCCATCGGCGAACGCGGGCGTCGCGGTGACCTACAAGGGCCGCGACCTGCGGACGCGCGACCCTGTAGTCGTGAAAACGCTTCGCCTCGAGTACCGCGGCGACCCCGAGATGCGGGCTCGGTTTCGTCGCGAGGCCCGCCTGTTGCAATTTCTATCGCACCCCAACGTGATCCGCGCTCTCGCCTTCAGTGAGGAGCGCAACGCGCCATGGCTCGTATTGGAGCGCATCCGGGGTCGCTCTCTGCGCGAAGAGATTGCGATGAGCGCACCTTTCACTCCGGAAGAGGTCATGCCGCTGCTTCAGGGTTTTGCCGCCGCGCTCGACCACCTGCACGCGCGTGGCCTGGCCCATCTCGACGTGCGGCCGGAGAACGTCATCGTCACACCAGATGGTGAGCTGAAGCTCATCGACTTTGGTGTCGCGCAGGCCGCGGGCGCGACGCAGGAGCCCGCGGACGGCGGCGGGCTCGACTCCGTCGCTTACCTGGCGCCGGAACAGGTCTGTGGCGAGCCGGTCAGCGCCGCAACCGACGTCTTTGCCCTGGGATGCGTGGTCTACGAGCTCCTCACCGGGCGGCCGCCATTTACCTCGAGCGAGGAGCCAACGGCCAGAAACGCCGCGATTCGCGCTCGCCTCGAGCAGGTTCCTCTGCCGCCTTCGATTGCCCGTGGCGGCGACACCCTGCCGGCATGGGTGGACGACGTAGTGCTGGGCGCGCTCGAACGCGATCCCCGGCAGCGATACGGCAGCACAGGGTCATTCGCGGCCGTTTTTAGCGCCGGGGTCGAGGGTGAGACCGATGTCGAAACCGGACGGCCGCGACGTCGCGTGGAATCACCGCCGAGTCGGCAGTTCCCGAACAATGAACCGGGGATCGCTGTCAAGGGCTCGCCGGTCCTCGCGACTCGGCGCGGTGCGTCATCGCCGGTTGGCGCAGGTGGGAGCGAGGATGTCGTCGACGCCGCCTTTGCACCGCTCCCCACCAGGGCGCGGGGGTCACCGCCAGCGGCGCGATCCCGAAGTCTCGATCTCGATGTCCTGGGACGACGATTGTGGCAAGCGGTCATTCTCGCCGCGGTGCTGAATGTCATTCTGGTGGTAGCGCTGCTGATCACGCGCGGGGAGATTCCCGGAGTCTGGCAAGCCGGAGAGAGCATCCGCCCCGGACCCTCGGTCCGGATCGCGGGCGCGGGTCTCGTGGCGCGGGCCGCGCCGAGTACGGAATCAGCCATTGTTGCTGACTTGCCAGATGGTGGGTCAGTTCTGATCAGTGGCGAGCCGGTTCAAGGCGACGACGGCCTCTGGTGGCCCATCGAGGTCGACTCCGCGACCGGCCCCGTCACAGGCTATGTACCGGAGTCGTGGGTGCAGGCGCCGTAGCGACCTGGGTCAACGCGATGCAGACGGCGACGGCCCGAGTGCGCCCGCACGACGGGAGATGCAGAGCACACGGACTAACAGCTCGATATCTACCTCGGTTTAGCCTCGGAAACGCGGATCGAGGCGGCCAGAGCGCCCGCGCAGGCGTCCGCTACGGGCCAGCTCAGCGATGACGACCGACGGGACTCGCCACTCCCCAGAGACCTTGGTTCCGGCGACCTGTCCCTTGCGCAACCAGGTCTGAACGCGACCGGCCGGCACTCCGAGTCGGGAGGCAGCTTCGGCTACTGTCAGCAGCGACAGCCCGGTCTTGTCGCGGGCGATGAACCGCTCCGGTTCCACGCCCAGGGCTCTCGCCAGCTTGCGCACCGTCTCGGCGTACGGCCAGCACCTTCCGGTTTCCAGCCGGGAGATCGCCTCGTGCGTCAGACCGCTGGCGGCAGCCAGCTGAATCTGGTTCAGCCCCGCCTCCTCACGGATGGCCCGCAGCCGCTTCCCAGCACGCTTGCGGTTCTTGCGCCACACCGGCACCACCTCGCCCTCATGAGCGCGGGCCTGGGTCTCGGCCAGATCCTCCTCGCGGATGTGACGCCGGCCGTTAATCCGCACCGCGGGGAGTTGGCCGGTGGTGATCCAGCTGCTGATGACGGTGCGCGGGAGCCCGGTGCGCTCTGCGGCCGCCGTGACCGTCAGCAGGTCTGTCGGCACTTGTTGTTGCTGCTCTTGCAGATGTTGCTGCGTCATGCGCGTATGCTACCCCGAATTACCGATTGCCGCTGGAGCCATCCACGGCATGTGGTCACGCCTGAGCGAACAGTCGCGGCCCATATCTTGCCTGTCGGGAGTTGGAGCAGCGGCACGGCCGCCACGGCTTACGGCGCGTTGCGACACGTGGGTCATTCTGAAGAACTGCCTGTTGCACGAGCTTGCGGAATCTCGAGTTCCTGGCTCCACGATCAGGACGACGAGATCCCATCTCTATCAGGATGCCAGGTATTCGCATTGCCGCCCCAGGGAGCGACACGATGGACGCCTACACGATCTTGACCGAGGCTATCACCACCAAGCAGCAGGTCGTTGCCCGCTACCACGACGAGGAGCGGCTCTTCAGCCCCCACGCCCTGGGCAGCAAGCGGGGAGTGGCTCATGTCCTGGTCTACCAGTACGCGGGCGGCAGCCGCACGGGGCTGCCGCCTGGCGGTGAGTGGCGCTGCCTCAGCGTCGAGGAGCTGAGCGAGATCCGGTTGGAGCCAGGCCCCTGGCGCACCGCAGAGAACGTCTTCAACCCCCAGACCTGCCTCGACGAAGTCGAGGTCGTGGCTGATCCCCTCCCACCGCGGGGACCGGCGCGTCCGCGCAGCGCGGAGAGTCCGATGTGACGACCGCCTGCTCCGGGGTCAGCGTCGACAGCTCACCCCCATAGAGATACCAGACGACCGCTTGCGCGGAGGCCTCCCGCAAGTCTCAGGATGCGGCCCGGGCTGCACCGCATCCCCGCTCATGCGCCAGGCAAACGACCGGCACGGCGCACGACAATCTGGGACCAATGCGGGGCAGACAACCCTTCTCAAACACCCCGGCGCTCTCTAGAGTGCGCTATGGAGGGGTGGCGCGATGATTGGGTTGCTCTGCCGGGTGATTGGTCATCAACGGACCCTGGTGGCATTCACCAGCAACCGGTACTCATGTCGTCGCTGTGGGGCGGATCTGGGCCGCGACATCCCCGCGATGCCCAGTCGCCCCACCGCATCACACCCAGATGTCTTGCAGTCCCCATCGGACCGAGCGTCTGCACTTCCTCGGGAGCGGTCACGCCAGATGCGGCTCAACAGCCGGGGGACGGGGCGCCTCCGGGCTCATCCGCCGCGCGGTGGCGCGTGAACAGTCGGGATTGGGCCGGTCGCCTCGGACTTCCACGCCTGGTCACCCGTCCGTATGCCAATCATTGGCGGCGACAGACGCGCGTTCCGTCGATTGCAGACCTGCGCTGGAGGCCACACCCTCGAGGCGGTCCTGGTCGTGGCCGCTTCGGCTCGGCCGAGTGACGTCTTGATCCGCTTTAGGCTTTTCGTCGACAGCGGTCTCCCCTGTTAGCAGGATCCCCGCCCCGGCATTCCCCGCCTCGCGCCTCCGATACCGCCCACGTGGCAAGCGGCAAGTTCTCCAGCCGTGGCATGATGCCGTCCCGGCGCCCGGTTGCGCCGGATCACCATCTTCGCGATCAGGAGGGCCATCGCCGTCATGCGCGTCTTCATCATTTCCGACATGGAGGGTGTCGCCGGGATCACCAAGTGGGACCAGGTCAACGGCGGCAAGTCGCTCTATGAGGAGGGGCGCACCCTCTATACCGAGGAGATCAACGCGGCGGTGCGCGGAGCCCGTACGGCGGGAGCCACTGAGATCGTGGTCATGGACTGCCACGGGGCGGGAGGGGATTGGTCGTTCAACTCGTTGCTGCCGGAACGGCTCGACGCAGGCTGTGAGTTCGTGGTCCAGCGCGAGTGGACGGAGTACACCGACTTTCTCGAGCAGGGGTGCGACGCAGCGCTGTTCGTGGGGATGCACGCCAAGGCCGGGACCCGCGACGGCCTCCTATCCCACACGGTCTCTAGCTCCCAGTGGACGAATCTATCGTTCAACGGCGTCTCCGTGGGTGAGAGTGGCATCAACGCGGCGCTTTGCGGACAGTGGGGCTGCCCGGTCCTGCTCGTCACCGGCGACCAGGCGGTCTGCCGCGAGGCACGCGCGCTACTGGGAGAGGGCTTGACCACGGTCGCGGTGAAAACCGCTCTCGGACGCTACAGCGCCCGCCACGTGCCACCGGCTCGTGCCCGGCAGATGATCGAAGAAGGCGCCGCCGCCGCGCTCGCGGACCTCGAGGCCGTTGCACCATATGTCCCGTCGTCGCCGGTCGAGATCAAGGTGGAGTTCGTCACTCCGGATCACCTCGAGAAGTACCGCTTCCTGCCGGGAGTCGAGATCGTCGATAGTCGGACGATCGTCTCGCGGGCCACCGACTGGTGGGCCGCCTGGCGCCAGTTCTACTTCGTCGGATAGCTGGATGAGTTCGTCCCGAGCCTGAGCCAGCGTTAGACCTGCTGCTCCTCGCCGTCCCCGACGCCGTCCCCATCCGTATCCCAGACGAGGGGATCGGTCAGGCGGCTGAAGAGCTCTTCGCCATCGGAGAGGGTGTCCCCATCGGTGTCCCAGGCCCAGGGATCAGTCAGGTAGAGGTTGACCTCGTCCCCATCAGCAACCCCATCGCCATCGACGTCGGGATTGGCCGGATCAAGCCCCGCTTCCAGCTCCAGCGTATCGTCATAGTTGTCGGCATCGGCGTCCGTCGGGCTGGCCACCGCGGTCTCGGCGGGGGCGGTATCAGCAGCAACCGGCACCGGTTCGCTGGCCGGTGCGGCAGCCGGCTCAGGGGCCGGTTCATACACCGGCGCCGGGGCCGAGTCGCCGACGGTCACATTCGAGGGCGAAACTTCGGTGACGCTGTAGGTGCCATCCGGACCGAGGAGCGCCGTGCCGGTGCCGCCTGTTACCGATCCCGGCGCCGCCGAAGCATCACCGGTCAGTCCCCGGGCTGCCGCGTTTCCGTCAGTCGCGGTGATATCTCCACTCGTCCCAGGCGGCGGTGCATAGACCACATCTGACGACGCCGGAGCCGCTCCCTCCGTGGGAGTGCTGATCTGGGTACCCCCTGGGATATCACCATAGACAAGTGTTGGTCCGTCGGCGTCGACCGCCGGGTTGATCCCAGCGTCTGACCTGCCGGAGCTGCCGTCCGCATTAATAGTTGGGACAACGGTCTCCTGAGCCAAGGCGACGCCGCTGAATGCGACGAGACCAGCCCCTAGTCCGATGACGGCAACGAATCTCTGCAAGTGTAAGTGCACGTTCATGGGTCCCCTTCCCACACGGGGCAGCAGTCGTCTCTATCCACGCGTGCGCACCCGCTACATCTGTGCCGATTCTACCCAATAGAACGTCTGAATCACGGAACAGGTTTCCTTTTGCACCTCGCTCCTACTCTGACGTACCAGAAACTACGCATAAATGGGGCC
>DASUQU010000064.1:0-2960 GCA_036280495.1 Thermomicrobiales bacterium
CAGCCCGGCCGACAGGCGTCACTTGCGGGCCTTGACGAGAGTCGATAACGTGAGTCGGTTGAGCCCGGCCATCGAGGTCGGGTCCTCAGTGACGGGCGAGCGGGTGCTGCCGGCTTGGCCCGATTCTCCCGCCTGCAGTCCGCCTCCATCGCCGAGAGCTGGTACAGCCCGAACGCGGAGCGGTCACCGAGTTTACTGGCGAAGTAATTAGTGATAGGAAGCGAATCAGCGGTCCGCTGCTCAACTGCATCGACATCCACCTATGCGTGCAGTGCTAAATCATAGGCCGGTCGAAAGTGCATTTTCCCGTCGTTGGGGTCGAACGCCATATTAGTCAGCAGCCAGCGCCACAAGGTTCCGATCGGTCCACTGCAGTCGGACGACAGGGCTGTTCTTGTTGTCAAAACATCCCGATGAACTGAACGTCATGCCAATCCGTGACGGGTTCACGTTCTCCTTCGCTCATGCGACTCATGATCGATTCTCCTTCTCCATGCCTTGCCGCCGCGAATCATCGCCGAGGTCGCAGGCTAGTCGAACGTGCGTGGGGAGAGTTCGAGCCCGACGTTGCTACCGGTGCGCTAACGATCGAAGAGCACACGTGCGCATGCTCTTCCGCATGGAGATTACCGCGTTGACACCGCTCCGCGGTCCCGGTCGGCCCTACGGCATCGGCGTGCCCGGCGCGGTGCCGGGCGCGGGAAGCGCCCCGAGCTGCACCAGGAACTGGTAGGCGTCCCAATACTCGGTGTAGCGGCGGATTTTGCCGTCCGCCAGCTCGAAGACTGAAGCCCCCCGGATCGAGAAGTGCTGGCCACTTGCGGGCGGCAGTCCTGGGAAATCGCTGCTGTAGGTGCCGGAGATCTCCCACTCCACCACCGCCTGATCGCCCGCAACGAAGCCGTTCGTGACGTCGACCGTAAAGTCGGGCACGGCAGTGTAGAGCCGGTCGAGGTGAGCGCGGATCTCGTCCTGGCCGCTGGCGGCGAGGCCGATGGCCACCTCCTCCCAGAGCGCGTCGTCGGTAAAGAGGGCGAGGAGCCGGTCGGCGTCAGCGGAGCTATACGCGCCGGCCCACTCCGCGAGAGGAGCGGGAAGGGCCGCCGGCGAGGCGCCAGGACTGGCCTCCTGGGCGATGACGATGCCCGTGCTCGTGACGAGCAGGGCGGCCAGGACAAGAACCGAAACACAGACAACGACACGACGCATGGCTCACTGCCTCCTTGTGACCAACCAGCCGCCAGTGGTGCTGCGCCTCATAGTACCGACCGTCCGCCGGCACACGGAACTCCGGAGCGACGTTCCCTCGTCGTGTCATCCTGAGGCACTACAAGTTACACGAAGGATCTCGGCCCCTTAGCGCGTCTGCTCGCGGAGATGACGAGATGCGTCGCCTGCGGGCTCAGCATGACACCACTGTTGCACGGCGGCTTTAAGACCGTGTTTCAAAACCGTGGTGTGGTGGCATGATGGCGCACGATGAACGTCGCATCCCTTGTCCCCGACGACCTCTGGAACGCCATCGAGCGATTGCTGCCCCGGAGCCACCGAAGTCGAGAGGCGGTCGTCCTCGCGTCCCCGATTGTGCCAGCCTCGGTGGCATCATCTTCGTCTTGCGAACGGGCTGTCCTTGGCGACTGCTGCCCAAGAAGCTGGGCTGCGGTAACGGCACGACCTGTTGGCGGCGCTTGCGCGACTGGCAGGAAGCGGGAGTGTGGCAGCAGCTGCACCAGATGCTGTTGAACTGGTTAGGGGATGAAGCGGCCATCGCCTGGTGCCGAGCAAGTGTGGACAGCTTGAGTGTACGGGCCAAAGGGGGGAGAGCAGACCGGTCCGAACCTAGTTGACCGTGGACAGCCCGGCTCCAAGTACCACCTCGTCGTGGATCAGCACGGCATCCCATTGGCTGTTCGCCTCTCCGCCGCTAACGCCCATGACGCGACCTAGTTACTTCCGCTGGTTGATGCCATCCCTTCGATCATCGGACTGCGGGGACGGCCAGGTCGTCCCCGCAAGCGCCCCGTCAAGCTGCACGCTGACAAGGCCTACGATGCCTCAGATTTACAGCACGCCCTGCGCGCTCGCGGTATCACGCCGCGGATTGCTCGCCGTGGGATCGAGTCGAGCGAGCGATTGGGTCGCCACCGCTGGGTGGTGGAGCGTACGCTCTCTTGGCTACTCGGCTGCCGCCGCCTTGGTCTCCGCTACGAGTGGCGGGCCGATCTCCTCCAGGGCCTGCTCCACCTGGCCTGCGCCCTGATCTGCGTTCGCTTCCTCGGCTCCGCGAGCAGGTGACAAACGGGACGCGATGGCCACCATGGCGTCCCAGTTGACTGCCGAGACGGCGGGGGTACAGTGAACCGGTTTCATAACTCGTCGAGCGTCTCTCTCCCCACCTGACTTGACAGATCCTTGCGTTGCCGTATGCTGCGAGGACTTCAGATAGTGACGCATCCGGCGCAAAAGCGATCCCATCAGGAGGCACTGATCATGGCTTCGGACCACACCCCGTTCGCTCGCGTTTCACGTCGCACACTGATGGGCGCCGGCCTGGCTAGCGCGGCCGTCGTCCCGCTCGCCTCCCTGCACCGCGCCTCCGCGGGGAGCGCCCTCCGGGCGACGTCGGTCACGGCCGCCATCCAGGAGGCGAGCGCCGACCCCGCCACCTGGCGCACCTGGCTCCTGACGTCCGCCGACGAGCTCCGTCCCGCCACCCCCGGCGCACCCAGCCAGGCAGAGATCGACGAGGTCGTCGCGGCTCAGACCGATCCGTCCGACGCGACGTCAGCCGCCATCACGCGCTGGGGTACTGGCCCGGCGATCATCCCCTGGGCGAGCCTGGCGGGGGAGCTCTCCGCCGAATTCAAGATCTCCGGGATGCCCCAGAACCGCTTCATGGCCATCTACCACACCGCCTTGCACGACGCCGCCATCGCGGCCTGGGACGCCCAGGTCGCCCA
>DASUQU010000065.1:0-3704 GCA_036280495.1 Thermomicrobiales bacterium
CCAAGGCCGAGGAGCTGGCCGCGGCGGCGGGCATGACGCTAGGTCCCGTGGTCGCCATCTCGGAAGGGACGTCACCGCTCATCTCCCCGGTCTACGACATGGCCCGTGGCGGCGGCATGGGCGCGGGCCAGGCGGCCGTGCCGGTCGAGCCCGGCTCGACGACCGTCGCTGTTGACGTGACCATGACCTTCGAACTGCGGTAGCAATCAGCCGGACAAACTATTTCGACGTGATACGCGGCGTGGGAATCGTTCTTCCCACGCCGCCGTCAACGTCAAGAGATGACCCGAGACAGAGAAGTCGGACTTTACTCTGGCGGACTGAGGGCGAGATCCTGACACCCCGGAAGTTCGGTAAGTTCGGTAAGTTCGAAGCCTTGAACTCAGTCCCGGTGGACAGGATCGGGCACCCTCTCGTTACCGGTCGGATGGCGCGGTAATCTCGATCGTCTTCGTCCAGAGCAGCAAGTCAGCGGAGGGAGCCGCCGTCATCGTTCCGATCGCGCCCAGATAGCGCCCCCAACCGCCGACGATCGTCCGAACCGCCGGCACGTCGCCTCGCTCAATACCCTGGAACTTCAGGAGGCCGCCGTTCGGGAAGAGGATCGTATCGGCGGCAAGGCAGTCCGAAGTCGCGTTGAACGCGATGCAGTTCCCTTGCGTGGTGGCGCCGGTATCATTGGCATCGGCCTCGTCATAGAGCGCGTTCGGTCCCCAGACCAGCATGTCCCCCACCGAGGCCCCCGGCTCACCGAGATCAATCTCCGTCACCAGATCAGCGTGCTCGATCAGGATCAACGTGGCATCGTCGGCGCCAGCAGTGGGAGTGCTCATCTCGGCGGAGGTGCGAGCGACTCAGGCGCCGCTGGCGGTGACGAGCGCGACGAGCGTAACCAGAGTACGCAGTTTCGACAATCGACGCATCGTTGTCCTCCATATGCAAAGCGAGCGGCCGCAAGACACGGCCGGAACCTGCATCCTACCCGGAGGTGTCGATGTGAAGGAGCAGGCTTCAAGTGGGCGCTCCCGAAGCGCCCACTCGATCGCGCGGGGACGCAGGCTTTTGACCCACAATGCGGGGGCCGCTGCCCCCGACGTAGGATTGCCGGTCGTTGACGAGTCAGATGCCAGGTGGGCGGCCAGTTTCGAGGAATGAGAGCTTGGAGAGAGGGATGCGGTTCGGGATCTTCACCTTCAGCCGGGCGCCATACACCGACATCGCCCGGTACTTTCGGGTGGCGGAGGAGCTTGGCTTCGCGAGCGCCTGGGTCAACGACGATCTGATGGTGCCCGACTATGCCGACTTCGAGCCCTGGACTTTGCTCGGCGGCGTGGCGCGCGACACCACGCGCATCCAGCTGGGGACGATGGTCACCGCCATCACCTTTCGTCACCCGACGTTCCTGGCAGCACAGGCTCTCACCCTCGATCAGATTTCGGAGGGCCGTGTCGCGGTCGGTCTTGGCTCAGGTGGTCCGCCCCACCCCTACGGCGCATTCAGCCAAAACGAGTGGTCCCCACGGGAACGGGTGGAACGGCTCGAAGAGCATGCCGCCATCCTCGACCCGCTCTTGCGCGGTGAGCGCGTGACACGCGACGGGCAGCACTATCCGATCCGGGACGCCCAGCTTCCGCCTCCAGTGCAACGCCCCCGCCCGCCGCTGATCATCGCCGCTCACGGCGACCGGGCCTTGCGTGTCGCCGCTCGCTACGGTGATGGCTGGAACACGCTTGGCGGGCAGCCATTCCCGGCGGGACTCGATCCAGCCCATCGCTTGCCACTGGCTGAGGTAGTCTCGCGGACACGCCGACTGAGCGAGCGGCTCGATGAGATCTGCGTTGAGATTGGGCGCGATCCGGCCACGGTCCAGCGCTCGGTGCTGGCGCTGAGCCCCAATCCCGATCCATTCTCATCGCTCGAGGCGTTCGACGAATACGTCGGCGGTTACGGCGCGATCGGCATTGGGGAGCTCATCTTCTACTGGCCGCCAGTCGAATATTCGTACGGGCACCGGACCCCAGTCCCGGCCGAGCTCCAGGCCCGATTCGAACGCATCGCCGCCGCGAGGGTGAGCCGATCATGACGCTGCTGATCCAGGCCGCCAACCTCGAGTACGCCTATGGCGGCAACGACGTGCTGACCGGCGCCACGTTCGAGATTCGTCAAGGGGATCGCCTGGCTTTGATCGGCGCTAATGGGTCGGGGAAGAGCACCCTCTTCCGGCTCATGGCCGGACAGCTCCGGCCGCAGCAGGGGACACTCACCCTGGCGCGCGGTACCCGTGTTGGCTTCCTCGGCCAGGAGCCCGATTTCGATCTCGGTCAGACGGTGCGCGAGGCTATCGCTCTTGCCACCGGCGACCCCACTGCGCTCGAGGCGAGGGCCCGCGAGCTCGAGCAGATGATGGGCGAGGCCGCGGGCGACGAGGAGCTGACGGCGATCATGGACGCCTACGCAGTTGTCCTGGAACGGCTCGATAACGGCGCCGAGACGGCGCAAGGCGACCGGGTGCTTGCTGGCCTCGGGTTCCCCGAGTCGCGTCGCGACCAGCCGATCGAGCAGCTCAGCGGCGGGGAGAAGAAGCTGATCGGGTTGGCGCGGCTGCTGATCGAGGAGCCAGATGTGCTCCTCCTCGACGAGCCGGACAACCACCTCGACTTTGCAGGCAAGACCTGGCTCGAGGGGTACGTGCGGGACCATCGGGGGGCGGTGGCCGTCATCTCCCACGACCGTTACTTTATCGACCGAGCGGCCAACCGCATCTTCGAGCTGGAACAGGGGCGCGTCGAAGGGTACACCGGGAACTACGCCGCCTACGTCGCGGAGAAACGCGCACGTCTGGAGCGGGGCGCACAGTTGCGGGAGCTGCAAGAGCGGGAGTTCCGCAAGCTGAAGGCGAGCGCCGAGCAACTGACCCAGTGGGCGCGGCAGAATCCCAAGTTCGCCCCGCGTGCCGAGAACATGCGCCGCAAGCTTGCCGAGGAGCGGGAACGTCTGGAGAACACCCCGGCGCCGGTGCTCAACCCGCGCCAGATTGACGTGGCATTTGCCGCCGAGCGCGGCTCGACGCTCGTGTTGGACGGCAAGGGGGTCTCAAAGTCGTTCGGCGAGCGGATGGTGCTCGAACCGTTCGATCTCCAGATTCGCCATGGCGAATCGGTTGGATTGGTCGGGGCCAATGGCTCGGGGAAGACGACGCTCTTCCGCATGGTGCAGGGCGCGGAGCCACCCAGCGGGGGCACGCTGCGTCTCGGTCCCTCGGTGGTGGTCGGCTATTACGCTCAGGAGCAGGAGACCCTGGACGCGGACGCGACGCCGATGGAAGTCGTGCGGAGGCTGAAGCCGATGTCGGAGCAGGCGGCGATTGGCTTTCTCAATCGCTACCTCTTCACCCGCGAAGACATGCTCGGTCGTATCCGCGGGCTCAGTGGTGGGCAGCGAGCGCGCTTGCAAGTCGCCGCGCTGATCCTGCGCGGTGCGAACTTTCTGCTCCTGGACGAACCAACGAACAATCTCGACATCCCGAGCGTCGAGCGTCTGGAAGAGGCGTTGCTGGCGTTCCTCGACGAGGGACAGGGAACGATCCTCACCATCTCCCACGACCGCGCGTTCCTCGACACCATCTGCGGCCGGATCCTCGAGCTGGACGATGGTGTGGTGCGCGATTACGTGGGTGGCTTCACCTGGTACGACGAGCACCGGGG
>DASUQU010000066.1:0-10437 GCA_036280495.1 Thermomicrobiales bacterium
AACCTCGGCCCGAGATGGCAAGATAGTTGACACTGTCGAAGCCACGAATCGTGGTGATACGAGCCTCGTCGTTACCCGGATTGCGTCACTGCTTGCGCCTCAAGACGGCACCTCGCTGACAACCGACCCAACAAAATTCACGCTCGATCCAGGAGAGTCGTATTTCTTTGTGGCCGGACTGACTGTCGCTGATGCGACTAATGAACGGTTTGATTGGACAGATAGAGCTGCTTGTGACGGGAGCCCCGGAGCTGGGTATTTGGTCGAGGCGGCCCTCACCGTCGACTCGAAAAACAAGGACTTTGAAATTCTGTGCGACAAGGCGCTCGGAGCCGGTGCTGTGGAAACCGCTTCGGAGACGCCGCGTCGGAAGGGCAAGCGGAACGATCAGCAAAAGAAAAAGAAGAAACGGTAGAAACGGATTGGTCTAGAGCGTGGGCGCCTATCTAGTCCGCCGTGGCCTGCGCACGGCGATCGTGCTCGTGGTGGCGTCCGTCGCCGTCTTCTACGGGCTACGCGTGGCCCCTGGCGACCCGACCGCCGGCGTCCTCAGCCCGACTGTGGCAGAGGAGGTCCGCGAGGCTTATCGCGAGCGGCTCGGTCTCAATCAGCCGATCTGGGTGCAGTACGGTGTCTACCTGAAGAATCTCGCCGGTGGGGACCTCGGCACCTCGATCATCACCGGTAAGTCGATCGGGGACCTCCTCGGCTACTACGGGCGCAACAGTGTCATCCTCGGTCTCGCCGCCATGTTTCTGATCTACACCATCGGGCTTCCGCTCGGTGCGCTGGCCGCCGCCCGTCGCAACTCGATTGTCGACCAGGCGATCACGGGGATCAGCATCGCCGGGATGGGGATGCCGAACTTCTGGTTGGCGTTGCTCCTGATCTTCCTCTTTGCATCGAAGCTGCACTGGCTCCCGTCGGGCGGCTGCTGCGAGTCGAAACAGCTCATCCTGCCCGCCGTGGTCCTCGCCGCGGAGGGGGTGGCTGTGACCATCCGCATGACTCGCTCCTCGATGCTGGAGCAGCTGGGGCTGGATTACGTGCGTACCCACCGCGCCAAGGGGCTCTCTGAAACTGCGGTCGTCTACGGGCGCGTTTTCCGCAATGCGCTCAATCCGCTGATTTCGCTTGCGGGTCTGCGGCTGGGCTGGCTCGTCGGCTACGCGTTGATCGTCGAGACGATCTTTCAGTGGCCGGGGATCGGCTACCTCCTGGTCGACGCGGTTCTGCGCCGGGATTACCCGGTGGCGCAGTTTTTCTCGCTCCTGCTGGTGACGGTCGTCGTCTTCGCTAATCTGATGGCCGACGTCGCCTACGGGATCGCCGATCCGCGGATCGGGCATGCGTGAGGCGGCCGGTACTCTCACTCCCCTGGACGCGCCGGCAGCCCTCGGTTCGGTCCCCGCGCGAGCCGCGCACGGAGCGAGTCCGATCGTGTTGGCGTGGCGCCGCCTGGCCCGGAATCCGCTGGCGCTGTTCGGGTCGCTCGTCGCGCTGGGGTACATCCTGCTCGGCCTGATCGGTCCGAGCTTCGCACCCTACGACTACGCGAAGCAGAACCTGCTGCAGGCAAACCTGCCGCCGTTGAGTGAAGGGCACCTGCTCGGTACCGATCAGGTCGGACGCGACCTCTTTTCACGCCTGGTCACCGGCGTTCGCATTTCGCTCATCGTCGGCTTCGGCGTGACCGCAATCTCGTTGGTTGTTGGCACGGCCGCGGGGGCGATCGCCGGGTACCGGCGTGGGTGGACCGACACTGTGATCAGCGCCGTCGTCGAGTTCACCTGGGGCTTTCCGCTCATCCTGCTGGCGGTCATCCTTGCCGGGTCACTCGGTCCCGGGTTGCCGGCCACGATTCTGGCGGTGGGACTGATCAACTGGGCCGGGTTTGCGCGCGTGGTGCGTGGTGAAGTGCTCGGGCTCCGCGAGGAGGAGTTCGTTCAGGCGGCGCGCGCCAGCGGCGTGGACGAGCCGCGCATCTTGCTCAGGCATGTGCTGCCGAACGTTCTTGCCCCCGCGCTGGTGATGGCCTCCTATTACGTGGCGCTTGGCATCATCGTCGAGGCGGGGCTTTCCTTCATCGGCATGGGCGCGCAGCCGCCCCTACCGAGCCTCGGCGTGATGATCGCCGAAGGGCGGAATTACATGCTGCAGAGCCACTGGGTGACGACGGTGCCGGGAGTCGCGATCGTGGCCGTCGTCCTCGGGCTGAACCTGCTCGGTGATGGCCTCCGTGACGTGCTGGATCCACGGCTGAAGTAGTCCCCGAGCCGGACCTATCCCTCGCTGATCTGGATGCTCCCGGCGACGGCAGCGGCACATGCAGCTGGACTGACCACAGCAACATTCGGCTCTGCCACAGCGTCGTGACGGGAAGACGTGCAATACCCACGTCAGCACGACGAACGCCCACGGATCGGACGATCTAGTGGGCATCGTGCCTCGATTGCGTGATCGAGGGTGCAGTTAGGCCCCCCTGCATGCCGAGACGAGGACGTATGCCACCGGGTTTACGAGTCAGCGTGGAACGTCTCGGTCTTGTACTTCCGCGCGACGCCCAGCACCGGACAGCTGCGGATGCATCCCCAATTTGCGTAGTCCCGCCTCCCAATTTAGGTAACAACCGTGTTGCATGCGCCACGGCATCCTGCCAGGCTGGATGTAGCCAGGTCGCACTGGTCCCGGATCGGTATCTGTGCAGAGTTGAGGAGAGGTGACCATGGAAGAGGAGCAGAGGACCGAACGCACAACCTTGGCCACGACGCGGGCCAGAAAGATGAGCGTCGTCCTTAAGGATGCGATCCTGGGTAAACCGCTTAAGACTCGCGACCTAGAACCGCCCGTCCTCGGAGCCAGCGAGTCATGCTGGTTGTGCCACGAGCATGACGACGGCCAAATGGTCTGCCACCAGATCCCCTGTCCCTAGTGCCTGATCAGGGACCTCATTCGAGTATGCCTTCGGGGGCATCGGAGGTGGGCAAGGCGGCTCTGCGCCAGGGCCGAGGGCGATGCCCAGGTAGTCATCTTGGAAAGATGAGGTGACTTACTGAGCAGTTACTATCGAGCAACAATCCGACAGGGTTTCAGGGCAAGCGGAGGATAGGCAGAAGCGAGCCGCCAGCATGACCACCTCATCCTCATTGAGCGCACGCGGGAAATGATCGGTTTTGAATCGCGGTCCTAGTGTCTAGGCGGCAGCTCCGGGCGTGGACCGTGCACCGGTCTGAGGTCGATCTGATGCCCAGCCCGCTGGCGGGCAGCCTTGTAGAACCATGGCGCGGCCAGTGAGACGTAGATCCGCCCTTCGAGTCCGTCGATCAGGTCCTGGGGGATGCCCGAGGCCCCATCAGCCGCACCGGCCAGAGCTCCGGTCAGCGCTCCGATCGTGTCGGTCGCGCCGCCTGCATTGACGGCAGTAAAGACGGCGTTCTCGAACAGGGTCTCGGTCATTGCTGCGGCGAAGGCGGCCGGAACCGATTCGAGCGCGTCCAGACCTGTCCCGGTCCATGCGAAGAGATCGGGTCGGGTGGAGCTGGCGAGTCGATCGTCTAGCTCCCTCAGGCGCTCGGCCAGCTCCCCGCCGCCGAGGAACGTCGCCGTTTCTCGCGCCCAGGATTCCCGCGGCACGCCGGTGGCAGCCAGACGCACGGCGTAGGCGACGGCGGTGGCGGCGTTGAACGCCGCTGGTCCGCCGTGGGTCAGCCGAACGACCGCCTCGGCGTCCGCGCGAAGTCGATTGGGATCGAACCGCCCCACCGCATGGACGAGGCCGGCCGGAACGCCGCGTGCCGCGACGTCTCCGGTCGCCGGCCCATCCTCGTCGAGGGGCACGGAAAACTCCAGCGTTTCGGCGGCCGTGTCGAGCGCAGCCACTGTCGCCGGGTGCATCCAGCGCCGGGACGGGCCAGCAGCCAGGTGGAGCATCCGCACCCCGGCGGTGTCGGCGTCGAGGTTGCCACGATTCGCCGTCATCGACTCCACGATGCAGAGGGCGATCTCTGTCTCGTCAGTGAACTCACCGGGATGAATCTCTTCGGACTCGGTCCCGGCCTGCCCGTGATACCGGTCGATCGCGCCGAAGTGCCCGGCGATCGCGGCGCGGTCCATCCCGCTCGCGGGCGCGCCAAGGGCGTCGCCGATCGCCATGCCGAGTAATGCGCCGAGGAATTGGTTCTCTGTTGCGTCTGACATCTGAATCATCCACTCCGGTGGGTGCCGGCTGCTCGTTGACGCTCAACCGGTCGAATCCTAGACTCCCTGCCTGTAACGAATGCCGTCATTCACGTCAGGAGCCCCGTTTTGATATCGCCCCAAACGAGCGCGGGCAAGCCCGAGGTCGCCGACCTGGGGTTTGCCAGCCGCGCCGTCCATGCCGGAGAGCGCGCGCCGCGTCCCGACTTTACCCCAACCGCCACCCCAATTTACCCGGCTACCGCGTTTGTCTATGACGAGACTGAGACGCTCGACGCGGTCTTCGGAAACGAGCGCCAGGGATACGTATACACCCGCTATGCCAACCCGACGACGGGCGCCCTGGAGTCCGCAATTGCATCCTTGGAAGGGACGGAAGACGCGGTCGCATTTGCATCCGGGATGGGGGCGGTCTATGCGGCGATGCTCCTCGACGTCCGCGCCGGGCAGCGGATCGTCGCCGCCCCTGACGTCTACGGCGCCACCTATGCCATCCTCAGCCAGTTGCTCCCGAGCCTTGGTATCGAAACAATCTTCGTCGACCTGCGCGATCTCGATGCTCTCGAGCAGGCGTTGGATTCGTCGCGCCCGGCGCTCGTCTACGCGGAAACGATTTCGAACCCCCTCTTGCGCGTCGCCGATCTGCGAGAGGTCGCGGCGCTCGCGCACAGGCACGACGCCAAGGTTGCGGTGGACAACACCTTCGCGACACCCTGGCTGGTCAATCCCGCGGCGCTCGGCGTTGATTCGGTCATCCACTCGGCCACCAAGTATCTCGGTGGCCATGGCGATGTTACTGGCGGTGTCATTGCCACTACCGCCGAGCGCGCCGCGGCGCTGCGCGAGATCAACAAGCTGATCGGATCGGTCGCCGGACCATTCGAGTCGTGGCTGACATTGCGCGGGCTCAAGACGCTCCCCCTGCGGATGAAGCAACAGTGTGACAACGCGCGGGCGATCGCGACCTGGCTTGCGAGCGACTCTCGCGTTTCACGCGTGAACTACCCTGGACTCCAAGATCTCGGCACCGCAGAGTCGATGTTCAATCGGAACGAACGGGGCGGGATGATCTCGTTCGAAGTCCGCGATGCCGGTCGTGACGACGTGTTCCGCTTCTTCGAGGCATTGCAGCTTATCGTGCCGGCGACGACGCTCGGGGACGTCTACAGTCTCGTGCTCTATCCGGCCATTTCCTCGCACCGGGCGGTGCCTGTGGAGGAGCGGGCGAAGATCGGTATCTCGGACGGCCTGGTCCGTCTCTCGGTCGGCATCGAGGATGTTGACGACCTCATTGCCGACCTTGACCGGGCGTTGACGGCGGCGAACCAGAAGTAAACGAGAAGCAACGGGGAGATCTGTCAGGAGATGGTTGTCGAAACGGCGACGGATGCAAAAGTCGACGCCTCGCGGGCGCAGTTGCCCGCGGTGCAGACCACCGGCTACTTCAATACGGGGTCAAACGGTCCCATTCCGATCGTGGCCTTCGAAGCCGCCGATGCGATTGCTCGCGGCGAGCTCGAGCAGGGACGGATCGTCCCGGGCGCGTACCTCGAGAACCGCGAGCGGAATCGACGTTTCGCGGCGATGGCGGCGGCTCTCTTTGGCGCTGACGCCGACGAGATTGCCCTCACTCACAGCGCCACGGAAGGGCTCGGCACGGCGCTGATGGGGATGACATGGAGTCCGGGCGACGAGGTCATCACCACCTTTGAAGAGCACCCCGGGCTCATGTTGCCGCTTGCGCTCCTCGCGCACCGATTTGGCGTCATCACGCGCTATGCAGATATCGGTAGTGGCGCGTCCGGGGTGGTCGAGGCTCTCGCTGATCAAATTACGTCCCGCACGCGAGCAATCGCCGTCTCACACGTTCTCTGGTCGACAGGCGCCGTGCTTCCTCTGCGCGAGATTAGTGAGCTGGCTCGGCGGCATGAGCTGATGGTCGTCGTCGACGGTGCGCAGTCCGCCGGCCAGGTGCCGGTGGATCTTCACGACTTGGGCGTAGACGCCTACGCGATGGCCGGTCAAAAGTGGCTTTGCGGTCCGGAAGGGACTGGTCTCCTCTATGTACGGCGGGATCGCTTCGCCGATATTGCGCCGACGTACGCCCGCTACGGACAGTTCGAGCCGAGTGGGTATTTCATCCCCGCGCCGGGGGCCAAGCGATACGAAATCGGTGAGTTCTACAGCCCGGCGGTCGCAGCCCAGGAGGCAGCGCTGCGCTGGTTGCGCGACGAGGTCGGTTTCGACTGGGCGTATGACCGCATCGCCACGCTGGGCGCTGATTTCCGGCGCCGAATGGCGAGCATTGATGGTGCCACGGTCATCACACCGAGCGAACCCACGGCGGGGCTGGTCAATTTCACCGTCACCGGTCTCTCTCCACAAGAGGTGACCGCTCAGCTCTACGACCGCGGCTACACGATCCGCTACGTCGAGACCGCACCCTGCACCGTCTCGGCGCGAGCCTCTGTCGGCTGGTGGAATACCGAGGAAGAAGTGGCGGGGCTCGCCTCGGCGATCGCGGACCTTGCCGGCGAGAGGGTGGGCGCGGGTGGTTGATTCGGGTCCCGGATCGGCCGACCGCTGGCCGCCAGGATACCGCTGCGCGCTCTCGGTGACGATCGACGTCGATGGTCGCTACGGCGAAACCAACTTCCGACCGGACGACATGTACTGGATTTCACAGACCGCCTATGACCCGCGGGGCACTGAGCGTCTGCTGGACGTGCTTGCTGACCGCGGGACGTTCGCGACATTCTGCTGGGTCGGCCGCGCCGCCGAGGATCAACCGCTGCAGGTGCGCGCCGCCGTGGCGGCGGGTCATGAGATCGCGCTTCATTCCTGGGATCACCGCCCGTACAACCGGATGACCCCGGATGAACAGCGCGCCGACATGCAAAGGTCTCTGCAAGCCCTGAGACGGATCTCGGGAACGACTCCCGTCGGACACAAGACGGCGAGCTGGCGCTACGATGAAGCGACGCACCGGCTGGCACAGGAACTGGGCCTGCTGTGGGTGATGGACGAGCCGGGTGGAGACCTGCCGTACTTCATTCAGCCGGAGACGACTCTGCCCCCGCTGGTGCAATTCCCGCCATCGCGCTGGTTCGACGACTACACGCTCTTTGTCGACCAGGCGCTACCGCCCCGGCAGGGATTCGAGCTGTGGCGCGATGACCTCGACGTCTTACGTGATGAGGGCGGGATGATGTGTCTCACGCTTCACCCCTTCGTCTCCGGAAGACCCGGCCCCTCTCGCACGCTGGCGTGGCTGCTCGACTATGTCATCGATCTGGGGGATGTCTGGATCGACCGGGTTGACAGGATGGCCAACTGGTTCCTGGCGCAGGCGGGTGATCCTCGTGGATCCGTCTGAGTCCTTTCGCCTGGTCGCCTGATCGAACTGGCGGTGAGTTCCGGATGGCCGTGCTCGGGGTCTCCATGCGACTGTCCTCGTAACTGCGCCAACGTGTTAATCCTCGGAGACTGACGATGACCGAGATGCCGCGCGGCACGGTCGCATTTCTCTTCACCGACGTGGAGCAGAGCAGCTCCCTTTGGGAGCGCGACGGGGCCGCCATGATGTCGGCGCTGGCCCGGCACCAGTCGCTGTTGCGCGAAGCGGTCGAAGCTCACGGTGGGGTCCTCTTCAAGACCGTTGGTGACGGAACGCAGTCCGCCTTCCCGACGGCTCCGTCCGCGATCGCCGCTGCCCTGATGGCACAGCGCGCACTCCTGGCCGAGCGTTGGCCCGACGAGCTCGGACCGTTACGCGCCTGTATGGCGATCCATGTCGGCGAGGCCGAACCGCGCGGCGGGGACTACCTTGCCGCTCCCCTGAACCGTCTTTCCCGTGTGCTCGGCATGGCGCGCGGCGGTCAAATCCTGATCACGGAGGCGGTCGAGCACCTGGCACAGGACGGCTTGCCACCGGGAGGAAGCCTGCGAGAGCTCGGCGAGATGCGGCTACGCGATATCCAGCGCGCGGAACGCGTCTTCGTCCTCGTGCACTCGGACCTGCCGCAGGATATCGACCTCCCGGCGGCTACTGAACAACAAACCCGGAATTTTCCACCCGAGCTGACCCCCTTCCTCGGTCGCGAGGACCAGATCGCGGCAATCGCGGAGCTCGTCGCGGCGCCGAACGTTCACCTTGTCACACTTACCGGACCGGGTGGGATCGGTAAGACGCGTCTGGCCATCCAGGTCGGCGAGCGGCTGGCGTCGTCATTCGCCGGCGGGGCCGTTTTCGTCGATCTCTCGTCGTTGCGAGATCCGGCTCAGGTCTTGCCCACGATCGGCAGGGCTCTTGGTCTGCGAGAGGTGGATGGAGGGTCGCTGGTCAATCAGATCCATGGCTTCCTCGCCGAGCGGGAGACCCTGCTGATTCTCGACAATTTCGAGCACCTGCTCGGTTCCGCGGCGGTGGTCGCCAACCTGTTGAGTCGGCCGGAGGTCGAGCTCCTGGTCACCAGCCGCGCGCCGCTGCGAGTTCAGGGCGAACATGAGTACCTGGTGCCGGCACTTCGTCTCCCGGATCACAGCGAGCGGAATAACGCGACAGCTCTTGCCACGAACGAAGCGATTGCCCTCTTCGTCGAACGGGCCAGGGCGGTGCGGCCCGGTTTCGAGCTCATGGATGCGATCGCTCCTATCATCGCGGAAATTTGTGCCCGCCTTGATGGGCTCCCGCTGGCGATCGAACTGGCCGCCGCCAGGATCAAGGTCCTCCCCCCCGCGGCAATGTTGAGCCGGTTGGAGCGACGCCTCCCGTTGCTCACCGGGGGCCGGCGGGATGCCCCAGAGAGACAGCGAACGCTGCGCGACACGATTGCCTGGAGCTATGACCTCCTGGCCCCGAACGATTGCGAGCTCTTCCGCGGCCTCGGTGTGTTCGTGGGCGGCTGGACTATGGAGGCAGCAGAGGCCGTTGCCAATCCCGAGGGAAAGCTGGACGTGCTGGGAGGACTTTCCTCGCTCGTCGAAATGAGCCTCGTGCGCCTCGATGAGTCGGAATCCGAGCCTCGTTTTCGCATGCTCGAGACAATCCGCGAGTACGCGGTCGACCGGTTGTGCGACGCCGGTGAAGATGCGGCGACTCAGGAGCGGCACGCCGCGTTCTATCTCGCCCTCGCCGAAGCGGCGGAGCCAGAGCTCGTCCGCGCCAACCAGGTGGAGTGGCTCGAGCGGTTGGCCGCCGACGGGCCAAATATCACGGCTGCCCTGGGTTGGTTCTTGAACCAGAACCGGATCGAAGAGGGACTGCGTCTGTCCCTGGCGATGCGATTCTTCTGGCTCAGGCGGGCTCCCTTTGGCGAGGGAAGCCGGTGGCTCACGGCGTTCCTGGAGCGGCCAGCCGATGGCGTTTCATCGCAGACCCTGGCGCGTGCGATAGCCGCGGCGGGCTCCTTCAACCACTGGCTGGGGCGTCTTGAGGAAACGCGTAGGCATTACGAGGATGCGCTCGTCTTGTTCCGAGAGGCCGGCGATCTCATCGGCGAAGCACGCCTCCTGCGTAACCTCGCCAGCGTGGCCATCGACCTCGGTGAGCTCGAGGAGGCTGAATCATTGCTCACCGAGAGCCGTGCGTTGGCGGACCGCAGCGGCAATCCCCGCAGCGTCGCCGACGTCGTTGGACTGTGCGGAACGCTCGCGTTTGCTCGGGGAGACTACGACGAGGCCTCGGCGCGGCTCAAGGAGGCGAGCGACCGGTTCCGGGTCCTGGGCGATGTCGCCTCGCTCATGGATGCGACCGGCGACGCGGGGTACATGATGGCCCTCAGTGGCGACACTGCAGGGGCGGCGAAGGTCTTCGCCGAGTCGCTCAGTCTCGCGGTGGAGCTCGAAGCACGAGACCGCATCAGCTGGGCGCTGCTCGGTGCCGGCAACCTGGCGGCAGCGCAGGAGGACGCCGCGCGGGCTGTGCGGCTGTTCGCGGCAGCGGCCGCGATCCAGGCCGCGATGCAAGAGAACTTGCGTCCGAGCGTCGACGGCACTCAGGAGCGAATCCTGAACGAGCAGCGGCAACACCTGGGGGAGAGTGAGTATCTGGCGGCATGGGAGGAGGGCCGTGCCCTTTCGCAGGAGCGGGCTGTTGCCGAAGCGCGGGCCATCTTGTCCGCCCTCACGGCGAACAACGGCTGACTCGATCTTTCTCGCCTCTTGCAGCTCGCCTGGGTGAGCGCGTCCAGTTACAGGGCAAGCGTCTGCTCCTGCGTGGACACCTGGGCGTAGCCAATG
>DASUQU010000067.1:0-24586 GCA_036280495.1 Thermomicrobiales bacterium
CAACTCGCAGCGCGTACACGCCACGATCTCGTCCGCGATCCGCGCCAGCGCTTCCTCTTGCTCTTCAACCGTTGCCGCCACGCTGCCCTACCTGAACTCGAACTCATAAACCACGCGTCCGGCGAGTATAGCGAACCGTCAACTCGATCTCGGCGAACCGGCGGCTCAGGTTTCCGCTACGATCGAGACGGAGCCCGCACCAACCGACTCTCCCCACTCCCCTTCGCCGACATCGCGCGCTTTGCGCCAGGCGTCGAAGTCAAGTTGGTCTCGCCGTAGACCAAGTACTCGCCTGGCCATTTCCTGCCAGTCTGGAGTCCCGGTTCGCTCCTGAATCGCCAGAATAGCCGGATGCCCCTCGTGACGCGCCAGCCAGGAATCGAGAATATGCATATCGTCGACCGAATCGTGATCGGGCTCACCCATGCCAAGGACACTGAAACGTTCCCAGCACTTCTCGAGCCGGGCCGCTAATTCCTTGGGCGTCGAGGCATCTGAAACGCGAAGTTGCGACCAGAGCCGACCGCGCAAGATCACCATCAACTCACGATGGTCGGGCTCGGCAGACAGAGTGACGAGAACGACCCAGTTCGCCTCGGTCGATTCCCGCAGCCGCCGTTGCGCCGCTGTTAGGGCCAGCGAGGCCTGCAAATCACGCCGCAGTCGCGAGGCTCGCTCAAAATCCAATGCCGCGGCGGCATCTTCCAGCCCCGCCCAGAGCAGTTCGTGAAGTGATTGATCCCGCCCATCGACGTAGTCGACGACGCGGCGCACGAGCGACACGTATTGATCGCGATCCGCCTGGCCCACGCACGGCCCCAGACACCGGCCGATATCCAATTGCAGGCATGGCGCCCCGTACGAGCGCGCGTCCCGGAACGAGCGCGCGCATGTCCTTAAGGGCACCACGCGATTGATGAGATCGACCGTTTTCCGCGCGGTTGCCGCGCTTCGAAACGGGCCAAAGTACCGCGCCCCGTCCTCTTTGCGCGATTTTGCCAGGCTAACCCTTGGCCATGGGTTAGCAACGTCGATCCGAATAAACGGGTACTGCTCATGCGAACGGAGCGCGGTGTTGTACCTAGGTTGATAACGCCGGATAAGCTGGGACTCGAGCAACAGCGCTTCTAGCTCGGACCCGACGACTTCAACCTGAATCCGCGATAGTGACTCGATCAGACCGTCCATTTTCCGGGTGTAACCAAGGGGTTGCGAAAAATAGGTTCCGACGCGATCTCTGAGATTCTTTGCCTTGCCGACGTAGACAACGTTCTCGTTGCCATCGCGCATGAGATAGACCCCGGGCGCCCTGGGGATGGTCGCAAGAATCGAGCGATCCACGATCGAGCTAGCTCGCGCCATTCGCTCACGCGGCCGTCGCGTAACCGAACGACCGATCGACTTCACGTCGTCGAGGGTTTGGAAACCGGCATCCCGGGCATACTCGAGCAGCGTCACGGCGACCATGCCGGTCAGCGCCGCATCCGGACCGGCGCGGTGGCGAGTCTTCGGTTGCCCCGGCACACCCAGCCGCTCGGCGAGTGCGTTCAGTGTCGGCTTGCGCAAGCCCGGCACCAAACGGGTCGCGAGAGCGAGGGTGTCGAGGCGGTCGTTCACCACCGCAGAGCGACCCACTCGCTGCAACTCTGCGTTCAAGAAACCGAGATCAAACTCGATGTTGTGGCCGACAATGACCGCGTCCGTTAGGAGTGCGACAGCCGTGTCCGCGATCGCCTCGAACACTGGTGCATCTTCCAGTAGGTCGTTGTCTATTCCGGTGAGCTTCGTGATGTAGGCCGGCACTCGGCGACCGGGGCTGCAGAGACTCTCCCAACGGTTCGACATGGCACCGGCCGTGAAGCGGGCGATTGCGATTTCAATGATTCGTTGCCGGCTCGGCTGCAAACCGGTAGTTTCGATGTCGAGTACGACAAACTCGTCGAGCACCGCGCTTCCCGACTGAGGGGCTTCGTCGGCGAGGAGCCAGGCGCCATCGCCACGCAGCTTGAGTCGATCGTGCCGACCCAGCACCTCGCGTAACAATGGGCGCCACAACGCGGCCGATCCAGCTGAACCGAAAACATGCGAGACAAGCAGATCTTCCGATGCTTTGCCCCCTTGCTCGGTAATGAACTGTTCCGCCCGGCGCGCAAGCTCAGGTACGGCGTCGCTTCCGCTGAACGTCGCGAAAGCAGAGCCGCTCCCATCTAGGTCGCCCTTAGATTCGTCCATCGCTCGGACCCGAAGTGATGCATTCTTCCGTGATCAGGTTCGATTCTGCGCTGTGGTAGACTCGGGGCGTACGGACACCCGCCGCCCTACATTGTACCCAGGCCCAGGACCGCCTGCGCTGCTCTTTCCGGAGGAACTCCCACCAATGTCCGACGTTGCCAGCGACACGCTGTCTCTGGAGCGCCGAGTCGATGCGCTGCGCAAGAAGATCGAAAAACTCAACTACGACTACTACATCTTAGACCAACCAACCGCGACAGACGCGGAGTATGACGCGCTCCTCCGCGAATTGCGGGCCATCGAAGCCGAATATCCCGAGTTAGTTACTCCTGAGTCACCAACTCAACGCGTCGGTATATCGCCACAGGGAAGGTTCAGCCAGGTTCGGCATCCACTGCCGATGCTCTCGTTGAGCAACGTCTACGGCCGAGACGGACTCGAGGCTTGGGCTGCGCGACTGGAGAGAGTCCTTCCCCGGGCCGATTTTACGTATGTGACCGAACCAAAAATCGACGGCTTGGCTGTCGCGCTCACGTATTCCGACGGTCTCTTGCAGCGCGGCGCCACGCGCGGTGATGGAGTCACGGGGGAGGACGTGACCGCCAATCTGCGTACCATCCGCAACGTCCCACTTCGTCTCTTGGACGGCGACGCGGCAGGCGTCCCCCGCATCATCGAGGTACGCGGCGAGGTCTTCATGCGCCACGCCGATTTCCTCAATCTCAACGAGCGGATCGAAGGGGAAGGCGGTCGCCAGTTCATGAACCCGCGGAACGCCGCGGCCGGTTCCTTGCGACAACTCGACCCGGCGATCACCGCGCAACGTCCTCTCCGACTTCTCGCCTACGGAATTGGCTACGCGGAAGGTGGCCGCGTCATTTCGTCTCACGGGGAAGCACTTGCAGAGCTACGCCGCTTGGGATTCGAGACGTCTCCCGGCGCTGCCCTGGATGAGTCGATCGACGGCGTGTGGACTCGCTGCGAAGAGTGGCTTGACCGCCGCAGCTCGTTGCCTTTTGAAATCGATGGTGTCGTCATCAAGGTCAACGACCTGCGGCAACAAGAGGAACTGGGATATGTCTCTCGCGAGCCGCGCTGGGCCACGGCCTACAAGTTCCCGGCGACCCAGCAGACCTCTCGCATCAATGACATTGTTGTCAACGTGGGTCGCACCGGGGCGCTCACTCCCCTAGCGATGCTCGAACCCGTCAACATCGGCGGCGTAATTGTCAGTCGGGCTACGCTCCACAATGAAGACGAAATTCGCCGGAAGGACATTCGCATCGGCGACACGGTCGTCGTTCAACGCGCCGGCGACGTAATTCCGCAGGTCGTTCAGGTCATTACTGAGCGACGGACCGGACACGAGCGCGAATTCATAATGCCCGAGCTTTGCCCGGTGTGCGGCTCGCCGACTCACCGCGCCGTAGGTGAGGCGGTTCGCTATTGCACAAACTCTGCCTGCCCGGCGCAGTTGAAGCGGCACATCCACCACTTCGTGTCCCGAGGCGGGATGGATATCGAGGGCCTCGGCGAGAAGCTCGCTAACCGATTCGTGGATCTGGGGATGATTCGCGACCTCGGGGACATCTACTCATTGGACTGGGAGTCGCTCACGGAGCTGGAGGGTCTCGGAGAAACCAGCGTGACCAACTTGCGTGCCGCAGTCGAGGCAAGCAAGGATCGTCCTCTGGAGCGGCTCATCTACGCACTGGGTATTCCAAACGTCGGTGAACGGTCCTCGCGGTTGCTAGCGGACCGGTTTCATTCTCTGGACAATCTGATTGCTGCCGATGTCGGCACCCTCGATAGCGTACCTGGTATCGGGTCGGTCCAGGCAGAAAACGTGCAAGATTTTCTCAATACCCCTGCCAATCAGGTCGTGATCGAAAAGCTGCGAGCGGCCGGCGTGAAGGTGGTCGATGATGACGCCGGTGATGGCCCCGCAGACGGTCCTCTCGCTGGAAAGACTGTGGTGCTGACGGGACGCCTGGCAACCATGACCCGCCCCGAGGCCGAAGCCGCACTGCGGCGCGCCGGGGCGAACGTCGCGGGCTCGGTCTCGAAGAAGACTAGTGCAGTGTTCGCCGGTGAAGACGCCGGGAGCAAGGCCGACCGGGCACGAGAACTCGGCGTGCCCGTACTCGGAGAAGAGCAGCTCTTAGAGATTCTTCGTGGGGGGCCGTTACCCGACGGCAAGGATCTGAAGACGTGACCGGCTACACCTACGCGTCCCGGGAAGCAGACCCGGTGCACACCGTGCGCACCATCGGTCGGCTCGCGCAGATGATCATCGAACTGCGGGATGAATATGTGGAACGACCGCGCCCCGATTTGCTGGTCCAAATCGATCAGCGGTTGACCGACCTCGTTGCTCAACAGGACGAGCTGCGCTCTCGTATGGCCGAATCATCACAGGGTACTTGAAGAAATCTGAGTCGAATCACCTGGACCCAGCAACTGGCGTTGTACCGGGCTTGACCACCGGCTCGCCCCGCGCACAGAGCGGACACTCTGCTGCGTCCCAGGTCTCGATTTTCATCGTCGCAAGAGCCATGTACGGCACCGGCACATCGGCTTCCCCGCCGCTCCGATCGACCAGTATCGCCACGCCGGCAACGTCGACCGGGTGAGCGGCCAGTGCGTCGAGCGTCTCCCGTAGCGACCCGCCAGTAGTCAAGATGTCGTCCACGATCAGGACCCGCGAGCCAGTCGAAAACGTCGTTCCGCGGCGGAACTCCCGGGTGCTCTCGCTGTTCGTCGAACGTTCGGCATAAGCCGCCGCAACCCCAAGCTGGCGTGCGACCTCGAAGGCGAGGATGACGCCTCCAGTCGTAGGCCCAGCAACGACGTCGATCTCCAGATCCCGGAAGCGATCAGCAATTAGACGGCACGCATCCGACGTCGCGTTCGGTTGACGGAGAAGGTTGAATTTCTCGATGTACTGGTCGCTATGCCGCCCTGACGAAAGGACGAAGTGCCCCTCCTTGAGCGCACCGGAAGCGCGCAATGTCTCGAGGACGCCGCTCTGTGGAGTCATTCAAGCGCCTATCAGCCGACAAAGTAAAACGAGATGCCGAGGATGAGGTACAACGCGAGCAATTGTGCTCCTTCCAGCCAGTTCGATTCGCCGTCAACCGAGATCAGCACCGCAATTAGAGCGGCACCGATCAAGCCGGCCAGTTCGTAACCGTTGAAGACGAGCGACATCGGGTTGCCCAGCATCACACTGATCCAGACGAGCACCGGCGTGACGAACAACGCGATTTGCAGCCCGGAGCCAATCGCGATGCCGAGGCTGAGGTCCATCTTGTTCTGGTAAGCCACCTGCACGGCGACGATGTGCTCGGCGATATTCCCGACGAGCGGAACTAACATCACCCCAATGAACAATTCGGACAGGCCCCACTGCTCAGCGACCGGTTCGACGGCGCCAACGAGAAGCTCGCTCATGAAAACGATGCCGATCGTGGTTGCGGCCATGAGACCTAATGCAACCGGAAGTTTCATGGTCGGAGTGCCGTGGTGCTCGCGTGCCTCGGCCTCTGGACTTTCCTGTCGTAGCGAAAAGAGGATGTACAACACGTAAACAACGATCAAGACGATCGCCAGGCCGTCACTCAAGAAGGTGATGTTCTGATCTGATGGTCGTGTCTCCTCAGGTCCTAGAGCGAAGACGGCAGGAATTGAGAGGGAGACTACTGCCAGCGCCATCATGGTTGCATTCGTCCCGGCCGACTTCGCGTCGAAGAACTGCGTTCCGTTCTTCAGCCCCCCGAGCAGTAAGGACAATCCCAGAACGACGAGGATATTTCCAATGATCGAACCTGCGATCGACGCTTTTACCAGTTCCACCAGTCCCGCGCGCAAGGCGATGATAGTGATGATCAATTCTGCCGCATTCCCCAGAGTCGCATTGAGGAGCGCGCCGATCTTGGGCCCCGTGTAAATGGCGGCTTCTTCGGTGGCGCGGCCAAGTAAGCCTGCCAGAGGAATGAGCGAAAGTGCGGAGGCCAGGAAGACCGCGGTTGGTCCCCCAATGTGGGCGAACTCCAATGCTAGCGCTACAGGTACGAGCGCGAGCAACGGCAGGATGAATCTCATACTCCCAGCGACTCCCAGGTGGCAAGCGGCCGTTCTTGTCCTGATCGAAAACCGTCGTTCGCAATGCCGACGATTTGGTCGAGAGATGAGAACCCTTCACCGTCGAGCCAGCGCGCGAGATCGTCGATGAGGCGAATCGGTAATCCAGGATCGACAAAGATTCCGGTGCCAACTTGAATTGCGGATGCTCCCGCGAGGAAGAACTCGAGTGCGTCGTTGAGCCCCATGATCCCGCCCATACCGATCACCGGCACGCGGACGGCTGCGGCGACTTGATAGACCATCCGAACGGCAATAGGCTTGATTGCGGGACCGGAGACACCGCCAGTGTGGTTCGCCAGGAGCGGTTTCCGCGCGCGTACGTCGATGGCCATTCCAACCAAGGTATTGATCAGCGAAATTGCGTCCGCCCCTGCCTCTTCGACAGCGACGGCGACAGAGGCAATATTAGGCGCGCCGGGGCTCAGTTTGACAATAAGCGGCAGGGTCGTCGCCGCTCGCACCGCACGAGTCACCTCTGCCGACATCAGAGGGTCCCAACCGAAGCAGTACCCTCCACGGGCAATGTTAGGGCACGAAACGTTGAGCTCAATGGCCGCGACTGCTGGCTGTTCGTCGAGGATAGCGGCCATCATGGCGTAGTCGCTGACCAACTCGGCGGAAATGTTGACGATCGCCGGAACAGTCCATCTCGCCCACATCGGCGGGTACTTCTTGACGAATCCGTGGATTCCCGGGTTCTGCAACCCTATGGCGTTGAGCATGCCGGCCGGCGACTCGACAATACGCGGCATCGGGTTCCCGGCTCGGCGTTCGGGTGTAATGCCCTTGCTCACAAATGCGCCCAGGCGGTTGATGTCGATGATGCCTGAGTATTCCTCGCCGTAGCCGAAACAGCCGGACGCGGCAATGACCGGATTTCGCAGGCGCAGCTCGCGGGAATTGTCCGGAGCGAGATCGACCGAAAGATCAGGTGTCGCCGCAGTGCTCATCGGTCACGTCTCATCAGAACCCAGCCCAAGATGGCTTTCAAAGGATGACCTCATCGAGATCGAACACCGGCCCTTGAACGCAAGAGGCGATCATCCCGCGGGTTGTCTCCACCACGCAGCCGAGGCATGCTCCGAGGCCGCAGGCCATGCCGCGCTCCATCGAAACCTGAATGCCTGGTTTGCGGTTTATGCGCAGGGGCTCGACCACGGCGCGAAGCGTTCGGTACATAGGCTCCGGGCCGCAGGCGAAGATCTGGTCGGCCCACTGGACGTAGTCCCCGAGCACCTCAGTTGCGAGGCCCCGATGACCTCGGCTGCCGTCGTCGGTCGCTACGACATACTCGATCCGGTTGGATAGCTCTGAAGCCGCTAGCAACCCGTCCTCCGTTGCGGCTCCCATTATGAACACCACGTCGAGTCCGTTAGTGGCCGCTTCATCGGACAGCATCACCAACGGAGCGACGCCGACTCCACCCCCGATCATCAGCAATCGCTGGGCCCGGTTGCTAACGGTGAACGAATTGCCGAGCGGGCCAAGCATTCCGATTTGCTCGCCGGGTAGACGTTCGGAAAGCCAAGCACTGCCGCGGCCAAACGGTCTAACGAGGAACGTGAGCGCGGAAGTGTCATGATGAGAGCGATACACCGAGTACGGTCGACGCAATAGCGGGTCCCACGACCCGGGAAACCTGGTCACGATGTTGAAGAACTGCCCCGGCTTCAGGCGGGAGAGCACCGCCGCCGGGGCGCTGACGGTGAGCAGGACGGCGTCCCCCATGATTGGCTCGACCGAAAGCACCTGGCTCTCGAATTCGCGGGACGCCCCGGTCGATTCCATTGAGGGGGTAACCGGCAGCAATCGGTAATCCTTCTGGCCTTCCCATCGGGCATTACGAGCCACAAGGCCCGCCATCAATAGCCAGTTCCGCTCCTACGGTACTCCGGAAAAGGCTGAACCGTGTAAACGGCGTCCGATTTCGCCATTGCCGCGACGATCGTCCGAGCCGTGTCGATCGAGGTGATACACGGGACGCCTCGTTCGACGGCCGCGCGACGGATTTCAATGCCATCGAGAATTTCTTTATCTGCCGGTCCTGGTGTGTTGATCACGCAATCGACAGTTCGTTCCAGGATGACGTCGAGCATATCGGGATGTCCGCGACCGATGCGCTTTGTCACCATCTGAACCGGCATTCCGTGCCGCTCGATCAGCGCGGCGGTCCCTTCTGTCGCATAGAGCTTGTGTCCCAGTCGTACGAGTTGCCGGATCATTTCGACAGCGTCGGATTTGTCCTCATCGGCAAGCGTGATCAGGACCGAACCTTGCTGGGGCAGTGCCAGCCCAGCGGCAAGCAGCGCCTTGTAGAACGCTGGCTCAAACGCTCGGTCGATGCCCATGACTTCGCCCGTTGATTTCATCTCCGGTCCCAGGTGCGTGTCGACACCGCTGAGCTTTGCCATCGAGAACACGGGCGCTTTCACGGCCACCAGCGGTTGTCTCGGCCAAAGACCGCCGCTGAAGCCCTGCTCGACGAGCGATCGACCAAGCATGACTCCAGTGGCAAGTCGAACCATCGGGACTCCTGTCGCCTTGCTGAGGAACGGGACCGTCCGGGACGCCCGAGGGTTGACTTCAAGCACATAGATGCGACCGGCATGAATCACGAACTGAATGTTGATCAACCCGCGGGCATTCAGGCCCAAGGCGATCCGGGTGGTGTAGTCGACGATCGTATCGACTTCTGCCGGAAACAGATTAAGCGCGGGATAGACTGCAAAGGAATCGCCGGAGTGAACCCCAGCCCGCTCAATGTGTTCCATGATGCCGGGAATGAGAACATGTTCTCCGTCGCTGATGGCATCGACTTCGACTTCCCGACCCATCAGGTATTTGTCGATGAGCACCGGATGTTCGGGGGTGAGTTGGGCAGCGTTGCGGATATACCGCCCCAGTTGCTCCTGGCTATAGACTACCTCCATCGCCCGACCACCGAGTACGTACGAGGGGCGGACGAGCACCGGGTAACCGATTCTCGACGCTATTGTGCGCGCGTCGCCGAGGGTTGTGACCGCCGCCCCAGGTGGTTGTGGGATGGCAAGTGCCCGCAAGAAGCCCTCAAATCGGTGCCTGTCCTCGGCGAGGTCGATTGAGTCGGGTTGGCTGCCGAGAATTGGAACGCCCCGATTCGCGAGTGGCCCCGCGAGGTTGATCGCAGTCTGCCCGCCGAACTGGACAATTGCCGGGACCTCAGGCGAGATTTCATCGCTTTCCGACTCGTGGCGAAGCACCTCGGAGACGCTCTCGCTGTCCAATGGCTCAAAATACAGGCGATCTGAAGCGTCGAAATCCGTAGAGACCGTCTCGGGATTCGAGTTGACCATGATCGACGCGATGCCGTTTTCATGGAGAGCTTGTGCAGCCTGCACGGCCGAGTAGTCGAACTCGATGCCTTGGCCGATGCGAATCGGTCCCGATCCGACAACCAGCGCCCGCGTACGCCCCAGCGGGGCGGCTTCGTCCTCGTCCTCGTACGTCGAATAGAAATAGGGCGTCGCCGCCGCAAATTCTCCAGCACACGTATCGACCATCTTGTAGACAGGAAACATGCCGACGGACTCGCGCAGGCATCGAACCTCGGCCTCGGACCGGCGGGATAGTCGGCCGATGGTCTGGTCGCTGAACCCCGCACGCTTTGCGGTCCACACTAACTCGGCGTCGAGTTGCTCTCGCTCGAGACACTGTTCGATCAGAACCATATCCCGCAGATTGTGCAGGAACCATCGATCAATACGACTGAGCTCATGCAGCGTGTCGACGCTGACTCCTCGCCGCAACGCTGCGGTGAGAGCCCAGAGGCGAACGTCATTCGGTCGCTTCACGAACTCGAGAATGCTGTCCGCGTTCCAATCCCGGTCCTCCCAGATCAAATCGGGAGCGCCGGATTCGAGAGACCGCATTGCTTTGTGCAGAGCTCCCTGGAACGACCGGTCGATGGCCATGACCTCGCCGGTAGCCTTCATTTGAGTCCCGATGGTGCGGTCAGCGCGGCTGAATTTATCGAACGGCCACCGAGGGATCTTCACGACGACATAGTCGAGCGCTGGCTCGAACGCCGCTGTCGTACGGCGCGTGACCGGATTCGTCAGTTCATCCAGCCGTCTTCCAATGGCAATCTTCGCGGCAATCCGGGCAATGGGGTATCCGGTGGCCTTGGAAGCCAGCGCAGACGACCGGCTGACCCGGGGATTGACTTCGATCACCGCGTAATTCGCCGATTCTGGATCGAGAGCGAACTGGACGTTGCATCCGCCCTCAATCCCAAGCGCGTCGATAATCCGCAGAGCCGAAGACCGCAGCATCTGATACTCGTCATCGGTCAGGGTCTGAGATGGAGCGACGACGATGCTGTCGCCGGTATGGACCCCCATTGGGTCGAGGTTCTCCATGTTGCAGATGGTGATGCAGGTACCGGCGCCGTCCCGCATCACTTCGTACTCAATTTCCTTCCAGCCCACCAGCGACCGCTCGAGCAGCACTTGATGGATTGGACTGGCGTTGAGGCCGCCGGTGACGATGCGCTCGAGTTCCTCCATGGTCGTCGCCACACCACCACCCGTGCCGCCCAGGGTGTAGGCCGGTCGGATGACCAAGGGCAGGGGGACGGTTGAAGCGAAGGCGAATGCCTGGTCGAGCGAAGTAATGATCTCGCTTTCGACAACGGGCTCTCCGATGCGGTTGAGGAGATCTCGAAACAACGAGCGATCTTCCGCTTGTTTGATTGCCGACAGTGGGGTTCCAAGCAATCGAACACCGTAGCGGTCGAGTGTCCCTCGCTCGGCAACCGCAACCGCGAGGTTCAGCCCGGTCTGGCCTCCCAGCGTTGGGAGCAGCCCATCTGGCCGCTCGCGTTGGATGACCCGCTTTACAACCTCGGGCGTGAGCGGCTCAATGTAGATCGCATCGGCGACGCCCTCGTCGGTCATGATCGTCGCGGGGTTCGAGTTGACGAGGATGGTGCGCACGCCCTCTTCGCGCAGGGCGCGGCATGCCTGGGTTCCGGCGTAGTCGAATTCGGCGGCCTGGCCAATAACGATCGGTCCCGAACCGAGCACGAGAACACTGCCGATGGTCGGCGTTGCCGCTACTGTCATGCGACGGGTTGGCCGATGGCGAGCCGGACCATCTCGAAGAAGGTGTCGAAGAGATGGTCGTTGTCGAGCGGTCCTGGAGACGACTCCGGGTGAAACTGAACAGTCAACACCGGTAGCTCTCGGTGTGCGAGTCCCTCGATAGAGCCGTCGTTGAGATTGACGAGGCGTACCTCCCATCCGGACCCTGATGGAACGCTTGCCGGATCAACCTCGAAGCCGTGATTCTGGGAGGTAATCGTTACTCGCCCCGTTCTCACGTCTAGTACAGAGTGATTCCCACCTCGATGCCCGAACTTCAATTTTCTTGTCTCGGCGCCGATCGACCGTGCCAACAATTGGTGGCCCAAACAGATGCCGAAGTAGGGAATTTGCTCGCGCACAACGCCGGCGACAATCGACAATCCAGCGTCGAGATTTGCTGGATCACCAGGGCCAGGCGATACCACCACCCCGTCAGGTTGAAGGTGCATGAGCTCGTCAAGTGACGTGCCGAACGGAACGATCGTCACTCGGGCACCGCGATGGACTAGCGATCGAACGATGTTCCGCTTCACGCCGCAATCGAGGACGACGATGTGCGGACCGGTGCCGTCAATAGCCTCGGGGAAGGGCGAAGTGACCTCGCCAACGACGTCGTACTCACCAGGGAGGGGAGATTGTCCCGCCCGCGCAACGAGATCCGCATCAGACGTCTGCGTAGCATTTCTCACGATGACTCCCCGGGTGTCGCCTACCTCGCGAATGTGCAGCGTCAACGAGCGGGTATCAACACCCGTAATCCCCGGTATGCCATGACGCTCAAGGTATTCATGAATGGTTCCGGTGGAACCGCTGTGGCTGGGCGACTCAGAGTGCTCGCGGACGACAAGTCCCGCAATCCACGGTTGTCGAGATTCGTTCGCCTCCGGGTGGATACCGTAGTTCCCGATTAGGGGATACGTCATGCAGACGATCTGGCCGCGGAATGATGGATCCGTGGTCACCTCTTGATAGCCGACCATTGTCGTGGTGAAGACCACTTCACCCTGCGCGTCTATTGCTGCGCCGAAGCCCCTGCCACGAAATACCCGACCATCTGCAAGAGCCAAGGCGGCATCTGCCGGCGGTGCATACCTTTCACGCCTAGTGGCGGTTCGCACTGGGACCGCCGATACAGTTTTACCGGGCATAGTGCCGCTCGTCTCCACCAACGAAGGTCATTTTCGCGCGACCTCGAAGCTCCATCCCGATGAGTGGCGTGTTGGCGGCACGCGAGGCGAGCCGCTCCGGCTCTAAGCACCAGATTTCGCCAGGATCGAAGACCACAATGTCGGCTGGTGCACCCGGTTTCAGCGTCCCAGTGCCCAGCCGCCAGAGCCGCGCGGGGACCGCGCTCAGATAGCTGATGACGTCAATGAGCGTCAATTCGCCGGCCCGAACCAGCGCGAGCATGAGCGGAAGCGCGACCTCGCTCCCGATCAGACCGAAAGCAGCGCCCGAAAACGAACGCCCGTGCTTTTCCGGTCGGCTGTGCGGCGCATGATCGGTAGCCACGATATCGACGGTTCCCTGCTTGAGCCCTTTCAACAAACGGAGAGTGTCGCCGTGCGTCCGCAGCGGCGGATTAACCTTTGCATCCGGTTCCGGAACCATAGCTGGCCGGCCCGCTGGCCCTTCGACGTTGACGAACTGCCGGCATCCCGCAACCCACTCGTCTGTCATCGTCAAGTGATGCGGCATGACTTCAGCAGTCACCCAGGTTCCCCGTTGCTTTGCCGCGGCGATCAAGTCGACTCCAATCCCGGTCGACACGTGGCAGATGTGAAGCCACCCGCCGGTGATCGCCGCGAGGGCAAGGTCGCGCGTAATGATGATCTCTTCGGCGGCCGCAGAAATGTCTCGCAGCCCAAGTCTCCGCGATGTCGCTCCCTCGTGCATCGATCCGCCGGTCAAGCCCGGATCTTCGCAGTGGACCATCACCGGCACTTTGAGCGCGCGTGATGCCTCGAGCGCCTCGCGCATGAGCCCCGAGTGGCTCGTCGAGTCGCCGTCGTCGGAAAATCCGACCGCGCCCGCCGCGACCAGCGCCTCGAAATCGACCGGGCGGTCACCGCGACGATTTTCACTTATTGCAGCAATTGGCCGCACTCGAACCAGCGCATCGCGCTCGATACGGCGCTTTAGCTCCTCGAGCGCAACCACGGAGTCGAGCGCCGGAACGGTATTCGGCATGCAGAACACTGTCGTGAACCCGCCCGCTGCAGCGGCGGCGGTCCCGGATCCAATCGTCTCTTTCCATTCGTGCCCCGGTTCCCGCAGATGGACGTGAACATCGATCAGTCCCGGAGCCACGACAAGTCCACTCACGTCGACGACACGCTCGCCTGGTTGCGGATCGAGAGCACCGACCGCCGCAATCACGCCGTCATCAACGCGCACATCCGCCACCCGATCCAGGGCGCTTGTTGGGTCGACGACGTGCCCTCCGCGAAGAAGCAAACCCCTCCTGACCTTCATGCACGCACAGAAAAAAACCGCCTCGCGGTCCTGTTGGGTCCGGGAGACGGCCGTGCCGTCGAGCATCTGGTCATGGGTTGCGTCACGAATTCCCTCTTCGCTTGTGTCCGGGAGAGTATAGGCATCTCGGCACGGCACCGTCAAAAGAGCCGTGTCGCCGTGTCTCTGTCAAAATGCGGCCAGCGAGCCGCGTCAATCGTGAGTTGAGAGGAACTGGAACGGATGAAGCTCACGGTACTGGGGGGCAGTGCAGCCGGACCAAACCCAGGACAGGGGTGCAGCGGCTACCTCGTCGAGAGCGGGCCTACCCAGGTCGTCATGGATCTTGGCCCCGGCACGTTTCCGGAGCTACGCCGCCATGTCGACTACCGGGCGATTGACGGTGTGGTGGTCTCGCACTGCCATCTCGACCATTTTCTCGACGTGCTTACGCTTCGCTACGCGCTTGCCTACAACCCCGTCCCGGCGCAGCGGCGAGTTCCGCTTTGGCTGCCACCCGGCGGGGGTGCTCTTCTCGACCGGTTGGCGGGTGCGATCTCCGACGCGCCCGAAGGCGGCGAATTCCTTTCGGTGTTCGATGTCCGTGAATACGAGCCAGATGCGTTACTGAAAATCGGCGAACTCGAGTTCCGTTTCCATCCGACGGTCCACTATGTGCCCTGCTGGGCAATGCGCATTTCAAATGGCGTCGATGACGACCTCTTTTACACCGCGGACACAGGCCCTGCGGCAAACCTCGCCAGCGCAGCCGCAGGCTCGGACGTCGTAGTCGCCGAGGGCACCGCTACCGACGGCTCGCACGAGTCATACGCATCCCGCGGCCACATGACCCCGGCAGAAGCAGGGGCACTGGCGCGTGACGCTGGTGCGACGACTCTCGTGCTATCCCATCTCTGGGCGGAAAACGACCCGTTCCGATCGGTCAGGGAAGCGTCAGCGGCGTTCGGCGGACCCGTGGAGCTCGCCACACGCGGATTATCCGTGAGCTGGCGGACAGATTAATGTTTGAGCCCGGGGACCTGCAGTGATAGACTCAGGTCTCTGTCTCCCACTTCGGCGTCGTGCGTGATCACCGACGCACAATCCAGAGAGCGCCAACATGTCGCGCCAGGTTCAGACATCCTCGATAGCCGTCAGTTTCTCTTCTCGGAGAACAATGCTACCCGGGTGGTTGGTGCAACGGGTGGCTGCCCAGGCTGGTATTGGTAGCCTGGATGTCGACGCGACGTCCGCTCTTGGTGGATGGCTCGCCGCACGAGTCGAAGTCGCCGACGATATATACGTGCCGATCAGTTCTCTATGGTTGCCAGCTAATGAACTGCGCTCGCAACGCAGCCGCTCCCTTTTGCAGAGAATTAGCGAGCGCCAACCAGATGCGGCGCCATCCGTCGTCGTGGCCCTTCCCATGGGCGCCACACTCCATGAGCTGACACGATATTTGGAACCCGCGGGGTGGTTGACCCAGACGTGGCAAGTCGTGCTTGGCCTGCCTTCAATTGGGCTCAAAGGTGGGCGTCCGCACCTCGTGCAATTGGGTGGGATCAGGCGGTTTGCCGAAGAATGGGATCTCTCGGTCGCGGTCGATCTGGCGGGCCCGTTCGACCCCACCTGGGAGGCCGAGGCAGCAATTGCACGTCTAGGGGAACGATTGCGGCTTCTGCGAATCAGCGCTTCCGCCCCGTCCCGGGCCGCGGTCGGTCGCGACCGCGTCGCTTGCCGTGCCCTGCACGCCGCGATAGACGGCGATTACGGCCTCGAGGTCGCCATCGCACCGGCCAGATTGGTTCCATTTCCCATCTCGCCGCGAGTTGCGTCGCACGGCGCGCGCCGGGCAGTGGACTACATCGCCGAGCGAGCGGCGCTTCATGCGCGAGCACTGCGCGAAGGAATTAGCCGGTACGAGGGAAGCCCGTCAACGCGCGGCATTTGACTCGTGCAAGCGAGAAGGTGCGAAGTACGGCGGGCTCGCGCGGGTCGCCCCCGCCAACCGTTACCGCTTCGTGTACTGAGGAGCCTTGCGAGCGCGCTTGAGGCCGACCTTCTTCCGTTCCTTGACGCGAGCATCACGAGTTAGCAGCTGCGCCCGTTTCAGGGTTGGACGAAGATCCTCGTCAGAGCGCACGAGAGCCCGGGCGATGCCGTGGCGAATTGCTCCAACTTGGCCGGACACGCCGCCACCGACGACGCGCACGGTTACATCGAACCGATCCCGTGTGCCCGTGAGATGAAGCGGCTCGAACAGCGAAGCTTGGTAGATTGCTCGCCCACCGAAATAATCGGTCGCCGAACGGCCGTTCACCGTAATCCTTCCGGATCCAGGATACAGCCTAACTCTCGCGACCGCGGCTTTTCTTCGACCCACTGCCCAGACGTATGGGGCCTCAGCCATCTTTCTCAAACCTCTCCTTCAGTGCGTTCACCGTATCCGTGTCAATCAATCGACTTGATCAGGTTGCTGGACGAGCAGTGCCTCGGGTTGTTGTGTCGCGTGCGGATGATCCGGACCGGCATAGACCTTGAGCTTCCGGAACTGGCGCCGGCCAAGGACATTCCCTGGAAGCATGCCTCGAACCGCGTTCTCGATGATGCGCTCGGGATGCGTGGCTCGCACCTCCCGCACCGATTGCCGCCGCAGACCTCCGGGATACCCGGAATGGCGCGAATAGAGTTTCTGGGTTTCCTTCTTCCCCGTGAGGACCACCTTCTCCGCATTGACGACAATGACGAAGTCACCCATGTCGGCATGCGGTGTGAAGGTCGGTTTCGTCTTGCCGCGAAGCGCCGCTGCGATCACGGATGCGACCCGCCCCAGCGTTTGACCTTCGGCGTCGACTATGTACCACCGCTTACCAGTATTCAGATCAGCCATTTTCGGCGACCACGTTCGCCGTTCCATTTCGGTGCTCCTTCGTCAGCGCCCTGAGGCGCACATTCAGCCGTCGTCTAGCACGTCCCCAGCAAAGCCAATTCGCAAGAGTGTGAGCCCTTGCGGCGGCGCCGCCACCGGGCCAGATCGCCGATCCCGCCCGGCCAGGAGCTCGCCAATCCATTCTGGATGCCGCCGCCCTTGGCCGACCTGGAGCAGGGCGCCGACGATGTTGCGAACCATGTGCGGTAAGAACCCGTCCGCCACGACCCGAACTTCGAGCACTGAGGCGCACTGGTTGCTGCAAGGTACAATTCGCGGCCGGACCGCCTGGCAGTCACAACGGAGGATCGTCCGCGTTGTACCCCTCGGCATCTCCGCTCTCGCTGACCACGGGACCCCTTCGCCCGCGCCAGCGAACGCCGCGAAATCGTGGGTTCCCACGAGCTGCCTGGCACCGGTTCTAACAGCATCGACGGCGAGCTGCGTCCTGCGCATCCAGGCATAGCGGGCGAGAAACGGGCTGACTGTGCCCGACGCAATCCAGTAGCGATATTCGCGCCATAACGCGTCGTAGCGAGGATTGAACGAGTCTGCACAGCCAATCGCTTCCGTTGCGGCGACATCGACCGGCAACCGCGCATTGAGCGCGTGCTGCAAAGCGAGCGGCGTCGCTCCCCAGGCTGCAAGCTTGACCGCAACAACCTGACCGACGGCATGCACCCCACGGTCGGTTCGGCCTGCGAATATCGCGGGAACCGGAGTACCGGCGATGACGCCGAGAACGCCCTCCAACTCCCCTTGGACGGTGCGTTGATTCGGCTGAACCTGGGATCCGGCGAAATCCGTCCCGTCATAGGCCAGGGTCAGCCGAAAACTCGGCATGGTGCCGGAGAGCGAGGAATCTCACTCAAACCTCGATGAACTCGATCAAGGCCATCGGTGCGGCGTCACCGTGACGCACCCCGAGCTTGGAGATCCGGGTGTACCCACCGGGAGCTGCTTCGAATCGCGGCGCAATGACCTCGAAGAGCTTCGTCGTTGCTGGAGAGTGATCGATCTTCGACATGACCAGATTGCGGTGGTGTTCCGAATCGGATCGGGCTATCGTCACCAACTTCTCGACAACTGGTCGTAGCGACTTCGCCTTTGCCTCGGTCGTCGTCAGCCGCTCGTGGAGAATCATGGAAACCGCGAGTTGGCGCAGCAGCGCTTGCCGCTGTGCAGAATTGCGGCCGAACTTCCTGCCTGCTTTGCGATGCCTCATTCTTGATCCTCCCGGCCGGCGGCGTTCCCGCTCGCAGCGCTGTCAACCTGGAGAGATGCGATCGCCTCGGCCATCTCGTCATCGGTAGCACCGAGAGCATCGCCATCCAGATCGTCGAGGCTCTCTTCAGAAAGCTCGAGCCCGTCCAGGTATTCGACACCGGCCAGTCCTGCTTCGCCCTCAGGCAGGTAGCCGAACTCAGCAAGCTTTTGTCGCAATTCGGTCAGCGAGCGTGGACCAAAGTTGCGGATCGAAAGGAGCTGCTCTGGATCCGCGGTGAGAACCTGGCCGACTCGCTCGATCTGCCGGCTGCGCAGAGCGTTAAGCACACGGGGCGAGAGCCCAAGATCCACGAGGGGCTTGTTCAGGATCTCGTCTGGGATCGACTGTCCAGCGCCACTCGCCTGATCGGCGCCTGCCGGGGTAAAACCTGCGAAGACCTGCGCCTGAGTCATGAGGATGCGTGCCGCTTCGGCCAGCGCCTCATCCGGTTCGATCGTGCCGTCGGTGAGAACTTCGATAATAAGGCGGTCGTAGTCGGTCAATGGGCCAACGCGTGTGTGTTCGACGACGAAATTCACGCGCTCGATCGGCGTATAGATTGCGTCGATGGGGATCTCACCGATTGCATATGACTCTTGCAACTCCGCGGGCTTGTAACCCCGATCTTGCGTGATCCAGATATCCATGTCGATGACCCCGTTTGGGGAGTCGATCGTCGCAATGATCTGCTCGGGGTTGATCACGTCGACTTCAGCTGGCCAAACGACATCGCCCGCGGTGACCACCCGCTCGCCGGAGGGATCGCCCTGCACGTAGAGGTGAGCGCGGGTTTCGCCGTTCAGTTCCATCAAGCGCTTGAGTCGAATGCGCTTGAGATTGAGAACGATCTCGGTTACGTCTTCGCGGACGTCTGGAATCGTTGAAAATTCGTGCCAAACGTTGTCGAGGCGCACGCGTGAGACCGCCACGCCCTCAAGGGAGCGCAAGAGAATGCGCCGCAGGGCATTGCCCAGCGTCGTCCCGTACCCGGGCTCCATCGGATCGGCCTTGTACCGACCGTAATTCAGCCCGGTCTCAACAGCTTCGATGTGAAATTGCGGTCGCTCCAACAAGATGTAGTGCCTCCATAGATTGAGTGCGGCGCGCCGGCGTCTCGAGTTCCCAGAAGCGGCCGGGATCTAGCGGCTATAGTGCTCCACGACGAGTGCTTCGTTGAAAGATGGGACCTCGATCTGGTCGCGAGCGGGCAGGTTGAGAATCTTGCCGCTGAGCGCCCGCGGGTCGACGGTCATCCAGTCCGGGGCCCTCCGTGTATCCAGCACTTCGCCGTAATCCGTGAAATAGGTGCGGCCACGGCTGCCCGGGCGCACAGTCACGACATCGCCCGGCTTAACGAGGAAAGAGGGAATGTTGGTCTTGCGGTCGTTGACCATGAAATGCCCGTGGCGGACTAGCTGCCGGGCTTGCTTTCTCGAGTCGGCAAATCCCATTCGGTAAACGACGTTGTCCAGCCGGGATTCGAGAATCTGGAGAAGGTTGTCGCCAGTCACTCCGCCGCGGCGCTCGGCCTCTACAAAGTGCTTGTGAAACTGGCTCTCCATGACACCGTAGAACCGGCGAACCTTTTGCTTCTCGCGAAGCTGGAGGCCGAATTCTGACGGCCGCCTCGTCCGGCGCTGTCCGTGCTGGCCGGGCGGAAAGTTCTTGGCTGGTTGCCGCTTCACGATCGGACACTTTGGCCCGTCGCAGCGCGCACCTTTCAAATAGAGCTTCATCCCCTCCCGCCGGCACAAGCGGCAGACGGGGCCCGTATATCTCGCCATGATTCGATCAGTCCTCCGTCATTTGCACTTAGTGACGGGCCGCACGCGCATCGCGGGACTGGCCCGGCGAGATCACGGCCCTGCGGATTAGACCCGCCGCCGCTTCGGCGGCCGACAACCGTTGAACGGAATCGGGGTCGTGTCGGTAATCGAGACTACCTGTACGCCACTTGACTGCAACGAGCGAATAGCCATTTCACGACCCGAACCAGGCCCCTTCACAAAGACATCGACCTGGCGCAGCCCATGCTCCATTGCTTTTCGCGCCGCCGATTCGGCCGTCACTTGCGCCGCGTACGGCGTGCTCTTCCGGCTCCCCTTGAATCCATTCGAGCCCGCGCTCGACCAGGAGATGACGTTTCCGGCCGGGTCGGTCATCGTAATAATGGTGTTGTTGAACGTCGCCTGCAGGTAGGCTCTGCCGCGAGGAATGTTCTTGCGGTCGCGACGACGAACTCGAGTCTTCCCTTTCCCACCGCGTCGCTTATCTGCCATGCTTACCGTGCTCCTCTGTCCTCAAAACGTCGGCGCGGCAGAACCAGTTAGCCTGCCTGCCAGCGGTTATTCGCATTAGCTCTTCTTGCGGCCGCCGACCGCTCGCCGCGGACCCCGCCGCGTCCGCGCGTTCGTGCGCGTGCGCTGGCCACGAACCGGCATGCCCCGGCGGTGCCGCAGACCGCGATAGCACCCGATATCCATCAGGCGCTTGATGTTCATCGCGACTTCTCGCCGGAGGTCGCCCTCGACTCGCATCTCTTTGTCGACGATGTCGCGTATGCGATTGACCTCGTCGTCCGTCAGATCACGCACTCGCGTATCGGGGTTAACGTTCGTACGCTCGAGCAGTTTTTGGCTCGTATGGAGTCCAATACCAAAGATGTACGGGAGGGCCGCCTCGACTCGCTTGTCGCGAGGTAGATCGACCCCTGCAATTCGTGCCACGTCGCATCCCCTCTGCGCCCGCGCTAACGCGAGCGATTAGCCCTGCCGCTGCTTATGCCGTGGATTCACACAGATCACCCGAATCACCCCGTGACGCCGGATGATCTTGCACTTTTCGCAACGGCGGGTGACGGAAGCAGCTACTTTCATGACCGTTACCAATCCTGTCTTGATGTTGAAGAATCTTGCACCCGAGACAACCGCGCCCGCGGCGTCAAGGCCGCACACGCGGATAGCGCACGCCTCAGGCGTGCGCCGAACACGTTATTCTAACACGGGAGCGAGTCGACGCGTCAACACGCGGCCGCCCTCCGGCCCGACCGCAACCGTGTGCTCGAAATGAGCGGCCAGGGATCCATCGGCCGTCACCACGGTCCAGCCGTCCGCTAGCGTAACGGTGTCTTCGCTCCCCAACGTGAGCATCGGCTCGATGGCCAGGGTCAGACCTGGTCTAAGGACCACCCCGCGATCCGGACGGCCGATATTCGGTACATGCGGATCTTCATGCATCTGCCGGCCGATGCCGTGACCCCCGTAGTTGCGTACTACACCGCGGCCTTTTCGTCGGGCGTAGGACTCTACCGCGTGGCCGATCGCTCCTAGCCGGTTGCCCGACGTGGCCGCTTCGACCGCAAAATAAAGCGCTTCTTCTGTGTTGCGCATGAGGGCCGCCGCGTCTTCCGAGATCTGTCCGACACTGTAGGTCCAGGCAGAGTCGCCGTGGTACCCGGCCAATATCGCCCCTACGTCAACGGAGATGATGTCTCCGTCACGCAGCCGCCGAGTTCCGGGAATGCCGTGGACGATCTCCTCATTTACGGAAGCGCAAATGTGCGCCGGAAAGCCGTGATAACCGAGGAACGATGAGACTGCACCTGACTCGTCGAGCGTATCGCGCGCGATCGTGTCAAGATCTGCGGTAGGCACGCCGGGCGAAATTGCTGCCTGGATCCGGGCGTGAACGAGGGCGACGACCTGTCCGGCCTCATCCATCCGGCGGATCTCTTCTTCGTTCTTGATCGTCATCGTCATGAGCCTGGATCTCTAGCGGACATGCTGCGTCGAGAGCGTCATTCTGCTCTCTATCACCGCGATGATCGCTTCTGTCACTTCGTCAATGGCTCGGTCGCCGTCAACCCACTCAACGAGCCCCTCTTTCTCATAGCGGTCGAGGAGCGGAGCGGTCTCGACGTCATAGAGATCGAGCCGTTTGGCCACCGCTTCGGGCGTATCATCCGCCCGCTGGAGTATCGGCCCGCCGCATACATCGCAGACACCATCCACTGCGGGGGGATCAAAAAGGACGTTATAGACCCGACCGCAAGTCGCGCAGACTCGTCGGCCGGTCAGGCGCTCGATCAATATCTCCCGCGGCACGTCGATGGCGATGACAGCGGTGACCGCTTCACCACGCTTTCCAAGCGTCTGCCTCAGTGCGTCGGCTTGAGCAATTGTGCGCGGAAAGCCGTCGTAGAGCGCACCCTGAATCGTGGCGCCGCGAGAACGCTCCCCCGCAAGCTGATCGAGCCGCTCCTCCACGAGCGCGATGGTCAAATCATCAGGGACCAACTCTCCCCGCTCGTAGACAGCCTGAATCTGTTTACCTAATTCCGTGCCGCGTTGGATCGCAGCTCGAAAGAGTTCGCCGGTAGCGATCGACCCGAGGCCAAGCCGGGATCGTACGCGCTCGCTCTGCGTTCCTTTCCCCGACCCCTGCGGTCCCATCAAGATTATGTGCATCAACGGATTGCGGTTCTCCTTGGGTTCGCGCCTCAAGATTTGGGGTGCCGTGTCCGGCACACCGGTCTACTTGATAAACCCTTCGTAATTTCGCATGACCAGCTGCGCTTCGAGTTGGCGCATGGTGTCAATAGCCACGCCGACAACGATGAGCAGAGAGGTCGCGCCAAGCAGCAGCGAGTTGACCCCGGTCAACGTCGAGGCGATGTAGGGGAGGATCGCCACGGTCCCCAAAAACAAGGCACCGATGAGCGTAATCCGATTGAGCGTCCGAAGCAGGTATTGCTGTGTGTTCCGGCCCGGCCGAACCCCCGGAATGAACGCGCCCTGGCGCTGGAGATTCTCCGCAATTTTCTGTTGCTGAAAGATCACCATGGTGTAGAAGTATGTAAATGCCACCACGAGCACAAAGTAGACGATGTTGTACTGAAGTGTGTTCGGACTCATGAACTGCGCGAGTGCCGCGGCGAAACTCCTGAGTGTTTCGTTGCTCGATGTCGAAAGAAATTGAGCGATCAACCCGGGGAAGACCAGGATGCTGACGGCAAAGATCAGCGGGATCATTCCCGCGGAGTTGACCTTGAGCGGGATGAACGTCGTGTTCCCTCCGTACATGCGGCCGGATCGCACTCGCTTCGCATGGTGAACAGGAATTCGTCGCTGCCCCTCATTGATGAGTACGATGCCGACGATCGTCAAGAGGCCAATGCCGAGAAACATTGCCGTGCCGACGACATTACTCGAGACCGATGGTCCTGCAAACAGAGACATTATGGAGCTTGGCAGGGACGCAACGATACCTCCGAAAATGATGATCGAAACGCCATTCCCGATCCCAAACTCGGTGATGAGTTCCCCCATCCAGACCAGTAGCATGGTTCCCGCAGTCATTGTCAGCAAGGTCGCTATAGTCGGTAAGACCGTGCTTGAACTTCCGAATCCAAAGCCTTCGATCAACGGCAGACCATCGGGCCCAGTCTGCTGCGAGAACAAGACCCCCTGACCGTAGGCTTGGAGCAGGGCAAGTGGGACAGTCAGCCAGTGGGTGTACTGATTGATCTTGTTGCGCCCCCCTTGGCCCTCGTTCGACAACTCGTTCAGACTGGGAATAATTGGGGTCATCAGCTGCATGATGATCGAGGCAGTGATGTATGGGTAGACGCCGAGCGCCACAATCGAGAAGTTTTGCAGGCTGTTACCTGAGAAGATGTTGAGAATTCCCAGCAGGGCATTGCTCTGGATGAAGTCTTGAAGACCCTCCCGGTTCACCCCTGGAACCGGAACGGCGGCAAGGAACCGGAAGATGACGAGCATACCGAGCGTGAACAGGATCTTTGCCCGGAGATCAGGAATCTTGAAGGCGGTGGCAACAGCCGTCAGCACGGACTAGGCCTTCCGTGACTCGGCGAGCGCGGCTATAGCCTCGCGACGCGTCGGCCCGCCGACTTTACCGACACGGGCCCGCTTCAGATCCCGATTCAGTGGAAGGCGACGCGACCGGGGCCTTGCCTGAACCCATTCGTCGGTACGCTCTAGCTCGGCGACTGATCCCCCGAGTTGCTCCACCGCTTCCCTGGCCGCGTCCGAAAACGCGTGCGCGTGGACCGTGATCGACCGCGTCAACTCTCCACCGGCCAGGATTTTGACTGGGAACTCGAGGCCCCTCGTGACACCTTGAGCGAAAAGCACTTCGGGTGTGATCGGGCCGTCGACGTCGACAGCTTCGAGACGACCAAGATTAACCACTTCCCACGGTGTCCTGTAGATGTTGGTAAATCCCCGCTTGTACGGCATGCGCTGTTGAATGGGGAGCTGTCCGCCCTCGAATCCACGCCGGACTCCGGGACCGCTACGCGACTTCTGACCCTTCGTTCCGCGGCCGGCGGTCTTACCTTTGCCACTGCCGTGGCCGCGACCAACACGCTTACGTTCTCGGCGCGCGCCTTCCCCCCCGTGCAAATCATCAAGT